>NZ_JBFRKT010000045.1:0-24738 GCF_041469545.1 Vibrio sp. 10N.286.49.C3 | reverse complement strand
TCTTAAGTGAACGGCATTAGAGCCAGTGGCTCGGTTTTTTTCTATTCGCGTTACAACGAATGATTAAGCAAGAAGCTCTTTTGCAGTGTTTACTACGTTTTCAGTAGTGAAACCGAACATCTTGAATAACTCGCCTGCTGGTGCAGATTCGCCGAACGTTGTCATACCGATGATCTTGCCACCGAAACCAACGTATTTGTACCAGAAGTCAGCGATACCAGCTTCTACTGCGATACGTGCTGTAACGTCAGATGGAAGTACAGACTCACGGTACTCGGCGTCTTGCTTATCGAACGCGTCAGTAGCAGGCATAGATACTACGCGTACTTTCTTGCCTTCAGCTGTTAGTTCAGCAGCAGCGCTAACCGCTAGCTCAACTTCAGAACCTGTAGCGATAAGGATAAGCTCTGGTTTGCCTTCACAATCTTTCAGAATGTAACCACCCTTAGCGATGTTTGCTACTTGCTCAGCGTCACGATCTTGCTGTGCAAGGTTTTGACGAGAGAAGATAAGTGCAGAAGGACCATCTTTGCGTTCGATTGCTAGTTTCCAAGCAACAGCAGACTCAACTTGGTCACATGGGCGCCATGTGCTCATGTTTGGAGTCAGACGTAGAGAAGCGATCTGCTCAACCGGTTGGTGAGTAGGACCATCTTCGCCAAGACCGATAGAGTCATGCGTGTAAACTTGAATGTTCTGAACTTTCATCAGAGCAGCCATACGCATTGCGTTACGTGCGTATTCCATGAACATTAGGAACGTTGCGCCGTATGGTACGAAACCACCGTGCAGAGCGATACCGTTCATGATTGCAGTCATACCGAATTCACGTACACCGTAGTGGATGTAGTTACCTGAGAAGTCGTTCGCTTCAAGCGACTTAGAACCAGACCACATAGTCAGGTTAGAAGGCGCAAGGTCAGCAGAGCCGCCCATGAATTCAGGCAGCATAGCACCGAATGCTTCTAGAGCATTTTGAGATGCTTTACGTGATGCGATGTTTGCTGGGTTAGATTGAAGATCAGCAATGATTGCGTTTGCTTTCTCTTCCCACTCAGCTGGAAGATCGCCATTAGTACGACGTTTGAATTCAGCTGCTAGCTCAGGGTGAGCCGCTGCGTATGCGTCAAACTTAGCATTCCACGCTGCTTCTTTCGCTGCGCCTGCTTCTTTCGCATTCCACTCAGCTGCGATATCAGCTGGAATTTCGAAAGGACCGTGTTCCCAACCAAGTGCCGCTTTAGTTGCTGTGATTTCATCAGCACCTAGTGGAGCACCGTGACAGTCGTGCGTACCCGCTTTATTTGGTGAACCAAAACCGATAATAGTCTTAGTACAGATAAGTGTTGGACGAGGATCCGCTTTAGCCGCTTCGATAGCCGCATTGATTGCGTCAGCATCGTGACCATCAACTGCTGGGATTACGTGCCAGCCGTAAGCTTCAAAACGCTTAGGTGTATCGTCAGAGAACCAACCTTCAACTTCGCCATCGATAGAGATGCCGTTGTCATCCCAGAAAGCAACCAGCTTACCAAGACCTAGCGTACCCGCTAGAGAACATGCTTCGTGAGAAATACCTTCCATCAAACAACCATCACCCATGAACGCATAAGTGAAGTGATCGACGATGTCGTGGCCTTCTTTGTTGAACTGTGCAGCCAATGATTTTTCAGCCATCGCCATACCAACAGCGTTGGTGATGCCTTGACCCAGAGGACCAGTCGTTGTCTCGATACCAGGAGCGTAACCGTACTCTGGGTGACCTGGAGTCTTAGAGTGCAGTTGACGGAAGTTTTTTAGGTCTTCAATTGAAAGCTCGTAACCTGCTAAGTGAAGCAGAGAGTAAATCAGCATAGAACCATGACCGTTAGACAGGATAAAACGGTCACGGTCAGCCCACTCTGGGTTTGATGGGTTATGGTTCAAGTGGCCACGCCAAAGAACTTCAGCGATGTCAGCCATACCCATAGGTGCGCCTGGGTGGCCTGAGTTTGCTTGTTGAACACCGTCCATGCTAAGTGCGCGGATTGCATTGGCTAGATCTTTACGAGAAGGCATGTCTGCTCCTGGATACATAAGCGATTTAAAAAAGAGATAGATGCTAAAGTTTTCATTTTTATTAGCGCGGGTATTCTCTCAAACGACTATAGCGACTGCAAACGTTTTACTGGCACTTTAACGGTCATTTTCCGCAATTTTCGATCATTTACACCACTTAACAATGGCTTCCCCCTACCAATACGCAAACGTTTAGTTATGACATATCCTAAAAAAGAGCTTGTAATTCGACCGTTGGAATTTAAAATAGCCGTCTAGATGTAGAAACACCTACAAAATATACTGTATTGAATGGCGGCGCTTCCTCGATTGCGACGGCATAAATTATTTGCATTTAACTATTTGCAACTAAAAACTAAACTAAAAGTGGAGCTCTCATGGCTAAGCACCTATTCACTTCTGAATCTGTTTCAGAAGGCCATCCAGATAAAATTGCAGACCAAATCTCAGATGCTGTTCTTGATGCCATCATTGAACAAGATCCAAAAGCACGTGTTGCTTGTGAGACTTACGTAAAAACCGGCATGGTTATGGTTGGCGGTGAAGTAACCACGTCTGCATGGGTTGATATCGAAGAAATCACTCGTGAAACAGTTCGTGAAATTGGTTACGTTCATTCTGATATGGGCTTTGACGCTGACTCTTGTGCAGTACTAAACACAATTGGTAAGCAGTCTCCAGACATCAACCAAGGTGTTGATAAAGCCGATCCTAAAGATCAAGGCGCAGGCGACCAAGGTATCATGTTTGGTTACGCGACTAACGAAACACCAATCCTAATGCCAGCTCCAATTACTTACTCTCACCTTCTTGTTAAAAAGCAAGCTGAAGTACGTAAGAGCGGCAAGCTTGACTTCCTTCGCCCAGATGCGAAATCTCAAGTAACGTTCCAATACGACCAAGGTAAGATCGTTGGTATCGACGCTGTTGTTCTTTCAACTCAACACTGTGATTCAGTAACAACACCTGACCTACGTGAAGCGGTAATGGAAGAGATCATCAAGCCAGTACTTCCTGCTGAGTGGATCAACAAAGACACTAACTTCTTCATCAACCCAACAGGCCGTTTCGTAATCGGTGGCCCAATGGGTGACTGTGGTCTAACAGGTCGTAAGATCATCGTTGATACCTACGGCGGCGCAGCTCGTCACGGTGGTGGTGCATTCTCTGGTAAAGATCCATCAAAAGTTGACCGTTCTGCAGCTTACGCAGCTCGTTACGTTGCGAAAAACATCGTTGCTGCTGGTATGGCTGACCGTTGTGAGATTCAACTGTCTTACGCTATCGGTGTTGCAGATCCAACATCTATCATGGTTGAAACGTTTGGTACTGAGAAAGTAGCGCACGAAATCATCATTGAAGCAGTTCGTCAAAACTTCGACCTACGTCCATACGGTCTTCAAGAGATGCTGAACCTTCTTCAACCTATCTACAAGCAGACTGCTGCATACGGCCACTTCGGTCGCGAAGAGTTCCCTTGGGAAGCAACTGACAAAGCAGCTATCCTTGCGGACTTCGCAGGCCTGTAAGCATTACGCAACACGCTTAGCTGAAACGTAATTTTAAAAGCCTCTGTTCTCAGAGGCTTTTTTCTTTCTATTCTTCTATTCTTCTATTCTTCTATTCTTCTATTCTTTCACTAATAAACCCTAACCCTTTCACGTAGCACAAGCGTTAACTTATAGATTATTTTGATAATAGTGGGGATTTTACGTGCTGAGATCAATGTTACGCAAACGTTTAAATTTTAATGTAATAGCACTTGTTAAAAACAAACCATTCTCAGTAACTCATGCTTCTTTGCCACAAACTTTCAGTTCAACAACAAAACACTCAACGACTGCACCCACTCGATCTGAAAATTAATCAAGGTGAGCGCTGGGTAGTCATTGGACGCAATGGTTCCGGAAAAACCACGTTATTAAAGGCACTGGTTAATTTACTTCCCTTCAAAGGCGAAGTCGTCATAAACCAATTGCCGCTAAGTAAGTTAACTTGCCAGCAAAGAGCCAAACAAATCAGTTACCTTCCACAACACAGTCAAGTGGATGGTCGTTTAACACTAAGAGAGTACATTCAACTAACCGCTTCCAATCAAGCCACTTCTAGCTTTTCACTTGACCAAATGAGCAAAGCACTAAAGATCGATACTTTCCTCGAACGAAGAATGGGACAGCTCTCAGGCGGCCAGAAGCAGCGAGCGCATATTGCACGATCTTTATGTCAGAACGCCGAGTTTCTGGTGTTAGATGAGCCTCTAAACCATCTAGATCCATGTGCTCAAGGGGAAGTTTTATCACTATTGAAAGAGCAAGAGAAAACACTGATTTGCTCACTGCATGATATTTCCCTTGCGGCCAAGTTCGCGACGCACATTGCGATTTTGGAACACGGCCAGGTAGTCGCGAAAGGAAAGGTAGAAGAACTACTGACTCACAATCAACTTAAGCCGATCTTTGAAGTCGATTTAATCAGCACGACCAATAAGCGCACACAGAAAACAAGCAAATTTTTCGACATTGAACTCGACCAAGGACAGGAGCTTTCATGAAAAAACTATCAGCATTAACTTTATTACTTACCGTGTCCGCACAAGCCCAAATTACGGTAGAAAACTGCGACTCTACACTTACCTTAGATAAAGCGCCGAAAACCTTAATCACTCACGATATCAATATGTCTGAGATGGCATTTTCTCTCGGGCTTGAAGAGAATATGATCGGAGTGACCGGTATTAGCGGGTACTACAAAACGACCCCTGAATTTAATCGCCTCCAGGGCAGCATTCCAGAGCTCGCACCGAAATATCCTTCTTTAGAGGTGTTAGTTAATGCCAACCCTGATGTTTTCTTTGCAGGATGGAATTACGGTATGCGATTAGGCGGCTCAGTCACGCCTGATTCTCTGAAAGAATTTGGTATCAATACTCTGATTCTTAATGAGAGTTGCAGCCATATCCGTAAAGATAAGCAGCCAGCTAGCATGGAACAGATGTTCGATGACGTGACACGCCTTGCGACTTTATTCGGTCAGCAAGACAGAGCTCAAACTCTTATCTCTACTTGGAGAGAGCAATTAATATTGATTCAACAGCAAACCCAGAATCAAACCCCTCTTAAAGTCTTTCTGTATGATTCAGGGGAAGAGAAACCATTCACAGCAGGAAAGTACGCGACAGTGAGCGCCATGATAGAAGCTGCGGGTGGCGCCAATGTAATGAAAGATCTGGATATCAGCTGGGGAACCACATCATGGGAGTCAGTTGCGATGCATAACCCTGATGTCATTATTCTTCTCGATTATCAAAATGGGACAGGCGCTAAAGGCATGCAAGCCTTTTTGGAACAGCACCCAGCGATGAAGCTGACCACAGCGGTAAAGACCACCCAATATCTTCCTCTGCGTTATGAGGAAATTACTCCCGGGCCAGCAAACATAACTGCAATTGAAAAATTGGCACAGCGCATCCAAGAAATCCATGACAAGTCTTAGTACTAACCTGAACCGAACCGCACTGAACACCTGCGTATTCAGTTCTGTTTTTGCCCTCTTAGCGATGTTTTCTCTGAGTTTAGGCAGCGTTCAGCTATCTTTTGCACAAGTCGCTACGATTTTTTCAGCGGCGATGAGTCAACAGATCGACTCACCGATAGATCAAGTGGTACTGCACCTGCGCTTACCTAGAACAATCATCGCTATTATTTGCGGTGCTGGGTTAGGTATTGTTGGGGCGTTATTACAAACCGTGACAAAAAACGATCTTGCCGACCCTTTCATTTTTGGATTGTCATCCGGTGCCGCAACTGGAGCAGTCTTTGTGATTACAGTCATCGGCAGCGCTATCGGAATTTGGACACTTCCACTCGCCGCTTTTATCGGTGGAATAATCTCGGCTTCGGCAGTGTTATTTCTAGTCAGAAAAGTGGATGGGCAAGCGTCTTCTCAAATTGTTTTAGCCGGGTTGGCTATCTCATTCTTATTTACAGCTTTGACCAATTTTTTAGTCTTCCACGGCGATCAACGAGCTGCCCACTCAATTCTATTTTGGTCACTGGGAGGCCTAGGAAACGCACGCTGGGACAATGTGCTAATTGTACTTGCGGGACTTATCGCCTTGATAGCCCTAGGTATATTAAAACATCGTCAGTTAGATTGTTTACTTGCGGGAGACGACGTAGCACAAACAATGGGCGTAGACACAAAACGCCTGCAAACCGGTGTCTTTATTGTCTGCGCTTTTGCAACTGCATGTTTTGTTTCTATCATCGGAGTTGTCGGATTTATTGGCTTGATGGTTCCTCATATCGCGAAGAAAATCATCGGCCCATTACACAAAAAATTACTCATCACTTCAGGGCTGATTGGGGCTTTGCTTATGCTATTAAGTGATATTTTGGCGAGAACCTTAGTTGCTCCTCAAGAACTGCCTCTTGGTGTTGTCACCACCGCGTTTGGCGCACTATTCATTGTTTCCATTTTGATGGAGAAAAGTAATGAAAGCTGAACGCTTCACCATCATTGCGATTCGTCATGGCGAAACAGAATGGAATCGAATAGGCAAAGCACAGAATCAACTGGATAGCCCTCTGACAATGAAAGGTAAACGACAGATGCATAACGTCGGTCGTTATCTTGCAACTCAAAAATCATTGACCCTCAATGCTATTTACACCAGTCAATTAGGCCGTGCTATTTCCAGTGCTAAAACCATCGCACGCTACCTGAAAGTGCCCGTCATTTCTCAAATGGAGCTCAGTGAGTTCGATTCAGAACAGCAACGAAGAACAATGGCGATTCAGTGGATCCAACGAGTTTCTCGTCACCACAACAATGAGAACCCTATTTTGCTGCTCGGACATGGTGACTGGATAAAAACATTAGCCAGTTTAGGGACGTCAAAGCAAATCATAGAAACACCAAACAACGGAGAAATCCTCAGGATAGATATCGAAGTATAACGTCACATCAGGGAATCAGGTGTAACTCCTGAACTGTACCCGCAGCTGTAAGCGATGAGCCCTTTACAAGCCACTGAGTCACACGACTTGGGAAGGAGTAAAGCGCAATGAGAACCTCAACATCGTAAGTCAGAATACCTGGACACACATGAATATCGAGCGGGAAAACTCAACACCATCCATACCTTGTCTAACAAGGGAACGCTCTGTATTCGTCAATACCTAAAACGTAGGTGAAGAATACTGTGGTCACAAAAGTTAAACGATCCAAAAATAAGTCCGATCTCCGCAGTGGGTTTACCACCGGAGCGTGCGCAGCTGCAGCAAGCAGAGCGGCAGTTCAAACACTATTAACCGGACAAAAGCCTGACTATATCTCCATCACTCTACCTAATGGTGAGCCCGCTACGTTTAAGGTCGCGTTTATCCAAACATCCAATGATGCGGTGACCGCCAGCATTGTTAAAGATGCAGGGGACGATCCTGATTGTACCCACGAAGCCCATATTCAGAGTATTGCCCGCTGGCATTCAGAGCCCGGTTTTCACATCGATGGGGGTGTTGGCGTAGCTCGTGTGACTCTACCCGGATTAGAACTTCCCGTCGGTCAGGCGGCGATTAATCCCGTTCCTCGAAAAAACATTCTCGATATGGTGACTTTGGAATGGAACCAAGCGACCAGCCAACAGAAAAAACACGTCGGTATATCACTGGAAATTTGCGTCCCTGATGGAGAAGAGCGAGCCAAGGAAACCATTGGGCCAAGACTCGGTTTAATCGGTGGTATTTCCATTCTCGGGACACGCGGAACGGTAAAACCCTACTCCACTTCAGCGTTTTCAGCATCAGTGCGTCAATCGGTACAAATAGCGAAACAAAATGGCCAAAACCACTTGGTTCTCACGACAGGATCTCGAACCGAAAAGTCAGCGATGACCATGCTACCAAGTTATGACTCGATGTGTTTTATCCAAGCGGGTGATTTTGTTGGGGTCGGACTGCGCGCAGCAAAACGTTATCAAGTGAGCAAAATCACCGTCGTCGCCATGATAGGCAAACTAGGCAAGATGGTCGCTGGGCACATGATGACTCACGTATCCGGTAAAGCTATCGACTTTTCATTGCTGGCCGACCTCGCCATTCAATCGGGTGCATCGAGTGAGTTTGCCGAAGCTGTTAGCCAAGCCAACACAGGCCGCCACGTACTCGACACATGGAAAGAAGCCCAATCGGGCCAAGAGATTCCCAATTACGACTTTCTTACCTTGCTCTGCAAACAAGCTGCAGAGCACGCTGCTGTGTATGTCAAACATCACGTCAGCATTGAATTCAAATTGATCGATTTTAACGGCGATCTATTAGCAGAACATCTCTGCTCAAAAGGAAGTGATACCAACACTCACTTTCATGATGAATAAGCATGAACAAGGAAAACTCCATGACTAACGATATGCGTCAAATGACCAAGCAAGGCCGTCAAATTGAAAGTGACTCCTTCTCTATCATCGATGAAGAAATAGAAACTCTCCATGGGGGACATAACTTCAATCAAGGTGAATGGAATGTGGTTCGTCGTGCCATTCATACTACGGGTGATTTTGAATACGCTAAATTATATCAATTCAGCGACAACGCGATTGAGTCTGCCATTACCGCTTTAAAAAACGGTGCCAACATCATTACCGATGTCAGCATGATCGTGACAGGTTTAAATCAAACTCGCCTCAACGCTTACGGCAATAAAGCACAGTGCTTCATTAGTCATCCAGACGTCATTAGCACGGCCAAAGAGACAGGCGAAACACGTGCTATTCACTCAATGCGTTATGCCCGCGATAACGGCCTACTCGACGGCTCTATCATAGGTGTAGGCAATGCGCCTACCGCATTACTTGAGCTATTGCGCATGATAGAAGCAGGCGAAACAAAACCTGCATTGATCATTGGCATTCCTGTTGGTTTCGTAAAAGCAGATGAATCGAAGCAAGCATTAACCGAACAAAACACCGTGCCTTACATTGCCAGCCTAGGCCGTAAAGGTGGCAGCCCGTTAGTGGTATCGACTATTCACGCCCTACTTGCTGAGTCAGTAAAATGAATAATGTAAGTACTCACTCTCAGCTTATCGATTGCTATCAATCGGCTATCACGGTAGTCGGAGTACCCGAAGATGGGTGTTTAAGCCTAACCAGTCGAGCTGTTAATGCAGTTGAATCTGCACGCGTTGTTGCAGGTAACGACCGACTATTGGATTGGTTCCCCCAATTCAAAGGTCAACGCTTATCGATGCAAGAAGGCTATCAATCTTGGTTCGCTAAGTTGCTTGATGAATGCGAGGAAGGCGGCGTCGTCGTATTAGCTTCTGGCGACCCATTGTTCTTTGGCATCGGCGAATCGTTGTTAAAAAAACTGCCTAATGATGAAGTACGCTTTATTCCCTCCCCTTGTTCAATGCAACTCGCTTGCAGCCGAGTCGGCATTACATGGCAAGAAACCAAAGCAATTTCACTACATGGAAGAAAGCAGCATTACGATGGCATTAAAGGTATCGCAAGCCAAATGCAATGGGGAACTAGCTACTGCTTGCTAACCGATGTTCAAAACAACCCAGCTCGTATTGCGAAACACTTAGTCGACTTTAATCAACAAGGTTGGACGGCTTGGGTATGTGAGAACTTAGGTGGCACCAACGAAAAGATAAGCCAGTGGACTCTCGAAGACCTCGCACTAAAAAGTTCCGACGACTTCTCTACGCTCAATGTAATGGTACTGCACCGAACGCTACCTCATGCGTGGGGTGAATTGGGCCAATACGCCAACGATAATGACTTCATGAAGCGCATGCCTAAGCGCGGCTTAGTTACCAAACAGCCCGTTCGTCACTTAGCGTTAGCAAGTATGGGTATTCAACCAAGATCTGTGGTGTGGGATATAGGCACAGGCTCAGGTTCTATTGCGATAGAAGCCGCTAAACAGTGCTATCAAGGACAAGTCTTCACCATTGAATCAAACCAAGAATGTTATGAGTCGGTCGAGGCTAACTTTAGAGCGCACGGTACCGACAACGTACAACTGATTCGAGATAAAGCCCCAATGCAGCTCGACACCTTGCCTCAACCAGACAGTATTTTTATTGGTGGAAGCCGCGGCAACATGCACACCATTTTAGATTTCTGTTGGTCAGCAATAAAACCCGGTGGCGTTGTGATTGGTTCAGCGGTAACGGTAGATTCAGTTTGCGAACTTCATCAATGGAGTAAAGACAGCAATGCTCCGACACAGGTTCAACTGGTCTCTATATCAACAGGCGTACCACTCGCTCACTACACCCGTTATCAATCAGAAAATCCGATTCACTTATTTATTTTTACCAAGCCGTTTATTCAGAAATAAGCGCTTAATTTTTTTAATTAAGCGCCACTCAACATATTAAATAAAAACATAATTAGAGAAAGCACAGATGAAATTAGGAACTATGTACGCAATTGGTGTCGGCACTGGAGACCCAGAATTATTAACACTTAAAGCTCACCGACTACTCAGCACCGCCGACATTGTCGCGTTTCCAGAAAAAGACGCGGGCAGTAACCACTCTTTTGCTCAACAAATCGCAGCGGGTTCTGTTAGCCCTGAAAGCATGAAAGGCGAATACCTATTTTTGCACTTCCCAATGACGCGTGACCCAAGCATCAACGTTCCTGCATGGCGTAAAGCCGCCGTCACAATTGTTGAACTATTAAAGCAAGGTAAAGACGTGGCATTTGCAACCGAAGGTGATCCATCGGTTTACAGCACATGGGCATACATCCAAGAAGAACTGACAGAGCTACTTCCTGAACTTGATCCGGTGATCATTCCGGGTATCACTTCAGTTACCGCTATTCCATCACAAACAAAAATTCCACTTGCTGACGGTCAGGAGCGTTTTTGTGTTGTACCTGCGACATGGGGTATCGAGTGTTTAGAAAAGCTAGTCGAAGATTTTGACACCATCATGCTAATCAAAGCAGGTCGCGTTATCCCTAAGCTGATCACTCAACTTGAGTCGATGAATATGTTGGATTGTGCAACCTACGTGTCGCATGCCACCACAGAGAAACAAGAACTTTACTCTGACCTACGTGATGTACCGAATGAAAACCGTTATTTCTCTATGGTTCAGCTTTCTGTTCGCGCTCGTCGTGGCGTACTACGTGGTACTAATGAATCAAAGAAATGTGCCGTTCTTGATGATGGTAAAGCTGATAGTGGTAAAGATGGCATCGATAAAACTATTGCCGGTAAAGCGTAATGAAAATCGCCATTTATGCCATCACGCTACACGGAGCAAGGCAAGCCAAACGCTTAGCTAAAACGTTTCCGTTTGCTGATGTCTTTATTGCACCAGTTGGACAAGAAGAATACCCAGAAGCCGATGAGTTAACCCTGCCGCTTTCTGGTTTTCTTCCTCCTCAATTTAAGCAATATGATCACCATATCTGCTTTTTTGCTGCGGGTATTGTCAGCCGAATGATCGGCCCTTTGCTAGAAGACAAACGCACCGACCCCGGCGTGATCTGCATTGACGATCACGGCCAATTCGTGATCCCTATGCTATCTGGTCATCGCGGTGGCGCAAATGGGATCGCGTTACAAGTCTCACAAGCACTCAACGCGACTCCTGTAATCACCACCGCTTCTGACGCTGCCGGCAGTTTGTCGGTTGATATGCTCGGATCGCCATTTGGTTGGACACTTGATCCACAATGCGAACCCGCGATCACTGCCACCAGCGCAGCGGTTGTAAATGAAAAACGCATTCTAATAGTGCAGCACGCTGGCGAACAGAACTGGTGGCAGAACAAACGTTCCATGCCAAGGCACATCATGACCCACCCAGCACTAAGCGATACAGACCTTTCTCAAATCAGTGCTGATGATTGGGATGGTTTAGTTCTGATTTCAGATGAAGCACAACCAAAAGGTTACGCCGACTTAAAAAATAAAACCGTACTGTGGCGACCAAAATCGCTTGTGCTTGGAATAGGCTGTGACCGCAATACTCCTTTGCATGTATTGAAAGCAGGTATCGATGTTTTCCTGACTGAATATAACCTAGCAAAAGCCTGTGTTTCAGCTTTCGCCAGTATCACTTTAAAAGCGGATGAAAAAGGTATTTTAGAACTCTCGTCTGAAAGCCAAATTCCTTTCCACACTTATTCAGCCGAGCAACTCGACGGCGTTGAAGGGATTGAAAACCCATCAGAATACGTAAAAAAAATTACGGGCGTATCATCGGTTTCTGAAGCGGCCGCGCTAAAGCACGGTCAGCGAGATCAACTATTGGTTCCTAAGTGGAAGTTCAAACAAGACGGTTTCAACATGACTTTATCTTGTACTCGCATCGAATACGATGAACCCCTCGCCAAGAAGAAGTGGAAAAACTGGCTAGATGAAAACGTCAAAATCAACCTTCACGGTAATGAAGTGGTAGATGGTTTTCAGTGTAAGCCTAAGCATGTCGATTTAAACCGCCCGATGCTCTACCACCGCCATCACGTATTGCTATGTGAAGGTGGCCGCTGCGCGAAAGAAGGCAGTAAAAACCTTGCACACGATCTTAGACAGGTACTTAAAGCGCTCAATTTTTCCGACGGTGAACAGCGCATCAAGATAAGCCGTACACACTGTGCGGGCACCTGCAGAAACCGCGCTGCAATGGTGATTTACGAACGTTTACTAGAACATGAAACACCTGTTAACAACGGGCTTTGGATTCGAGGTATCGAAGAATTTACCGAGCAAGACTGGAAAGATTTGTTCACAAATCTAGTCGAGCGGAAATCATTAAAAGCTTATTTAGATCCTAAGTTTATCGCACCAATTGAAAATGCAGACGGCACTACTGAGCTTTAGAAACCGCTTAGTTTTAAGAAGCACAGAACTTTAGGTATCACTGAGCTTTAGGAACATAGTAGGCCAAATACTTTGCAAGCTATGAACATGATATTTCAAAGCTCACTTTAACCTCATTACCAACATGAGATAACCCGTTTATCTTGTGATATAGATTTGATAAGGACAGCGACAATTATGAAACGACTTCGTCATTATAACCAAGGCACAGCCATTGTACTGAGCTGCTTTGGTAGCGTTGTAGAACAACAACGTTATGAAACTCTAGCAGAGCGCGTACGTCAAAGTTACCCAGATGTGCCAGTGCGTATCGCCACCAGCTCAAAGATGGTGATCAAGAAGCTGGCTCGTAAAGACACGCCATGTTTCAGCCTACCTCAGGTACTCGCCGATCTAGACACTCAAGGTTACGAACGCATTTTGATTGTTTCAGTGTACCTATTCCCTACCGATGAACATCGCTACATGACATCAATAGTTGATGGCTTCAAGCAATTCTCATTGGCGCGCATTGAACAAACACCAGCGATCATGCATCACAGCCAATTAACGACCAATTTGCTTTCGGCTCTCCATGATCGTTTTGCTCCACAAGATCATTTCAACGTGTTCGTTCACCACGGTGCGCCTATGCTAGATAACCCAGGTCACCAATCGATCCATTACTGTGATGATCTACTCGGCAAATTATCGCAACGCAACTTCACTTGCTCGCTCGAAGGCGCATGGCCATTTAAGTTAGTGAAAAATGAAATGGTTCGCCGCATTAAAGAGCAATATACAGGCCAAGGCCGACCGCTTCTTAATCTAGTTCCACTACTGCTTGTATCGGGTAACCACTTCATCAACGATCTTAAAGAAATTAAAGAGATGCTGGCAGAAGACGCTGACGTTCAAGTGGCAGAGCCAATCCAAGGTGACAAGTTCTGCATGCTCGATATGCCAGAACTGTTACAGATTATCGATAAGCAAATTAAAGAAGGCTTAATTCGTTTAGGTGCACCAGAGGAAGAGAAATAATCATGGCAAAACTAACACTGGTAGGCTTAGGGCCTGGCGCTATTGATCTAGTAACCCCCGCAGCGCAACAAGCCGTAAAGAATGCAGATGTCGTTGCAGGCTACAAGCCGTATGTAGAATCAATCAGCACACTAATCGACACTCAAGAAGTCATTCAAAGTGGTATGACTCGCGAATGGGACCGCGCTCAAGCCGCAGTAGAAGAAGCAGCAAAAGGTCGAGAAGTCGTATTGGTATGTTCTGGGGATTCTGGCATGTACGCGATGGCGCCTTTAGTGCTTGAATTATTGGAGCAAAACGCAGAATTAAACGCACAAGTTGAACTGGATATTATTCCGGGCATCACCGCTGCTAACGCCTGTGCTTCTTTAGTTGGTGCACCTCTTGGCCACGATAGTTGTACCATTTCTCTGTCTGACTTATTAACGCCTTGGGAAGTGATTACCAAGCGGATTGAAGCCGCGGCAATGGCTGATTTTGCGATTACCTTCTACAACCCTCGCTCTAAAAAGCGAACTCAGCACATTGAAACTGCACGTGAAATCCTTTTGGAACATCGTGACCCAAATACTCCCGTTGCTATCGTGAATGCTGCGTATCGTGATGAGCAAAAAGTCACACTGACAACACTAGCTGAATTTACCAAAGTGGAATTTGGTATGAACGCCGCGGTCGTGATAGGTAACAGCAACAGCTACCGATTTGGTGATTGGATCGTAACACCGCGTGGCTACACCAATAAATATCAACTGAAAGATGGCAAGGTACTAGAAGGTCAAAAACGTGGCCATTCATTAAAAGTTGAACCTAAAACAAAATCAGTGACGGAAGAGGCAAACTAGTATGACGGTATTTTTTATCGGCGCAGGGCCGGGTGACCCAGATTTAATCACAGTGAAAGGCGCACGCTTAGTTGAAGAGTGCCCTGTGATTGTTTACGCAGGCAGTTTAGTGCCAAAAGCCGTCATCGATCGCGCTCACCCAGATGCACTGGTCTATAACTCCGCTGACATGGATCTTGATGATCTAACCAATGTGTACCTAACCGCACACGAAAAAGGTCAAAACGTTGCACGCGTTCAAACTGGCGATCTTTCGATTTACTCGTCTCTTGCAGAACAAACACGTCGCTTGAACGAACTTGGCATTGATTGGAAAGTGGTTCCGGGCGTGTCCTCTTTCCAAGCGAGTGCCGCAGCTCTTGGCCAAGAACTGACGCTACCTGAAAAGTGCCAGACCATTATTCTTAGCCGAGCATCAGGTCGAACGCCTGTTCCTGAAAAAGAGAATCTACGCGCCCTTGCCTCTCACGAAGCAACACTGTGTTTATTTCTTAGCGCAACATTAATTCGTAAAGTGGTTCGTGAATTATCAGATGTTTACCCGCAAGATTGGCCAGTGGCTGTCGTTGAAAAAGCCAGCCACCCTGAACAGCGAATATTCCGTGCTACATTAGGTACGATCGCCCAAATTATGCATGATGAAGGGATTCGCTCCACCGCGATGATCATCGTCAGTAAAGTGCTAGGCGACAATGATTTTGTTGACTCTAAACTCTACGATCCGACCTTCTCACACGCTTGCCGAAAAGCACGTGTCGTTGAAGAGGGTGTAGCTGAAAGTGGAACATTGGAAGACGATAAGAGCGCAGACTAACCTCGCTCATTAGCTGTTGACTGGTTTGTGCGTTTATTCATTTTTACTATCCAGTCAGCAGCATTATTTGGCAGACATAATGATCTTTTTTGATTTAAATTTTGGTTATTCAAGTTTAGCGATCTCGCTAATGATGATCGCCGCTTTGGTGCTTGATCACTTATTGGGTGAGCCTAAACGATTTCACCCTTTGATCGGTTTTGGCAATGCGGTTCAGAAAATCGAGAAGCTGTTGAACCGAGCCACTAAATTCTCAGGTTTGATCGCATGGATAACTGCGACTGTTCCATTGTGCTTACTCAGCTTTTGGCTACAACATACGCTACTAAGCATGGGTAACACATTAGGCTTTTGGCTATTTAATATCGTGGTTCTGTATATCGCGTTAGGTCAACGTAGCCTGCTTGAGCACGCCCAGTGGATCCACCAGCCACTGAGCCAGGGTGATCTTGATTTAGCGCGAGAGAAAGTTGGTTGGATCGTTAGCCGTAATACTGAAACCATGGATCAACGCCAGATCACGTCATCGACGATTGAGTCGGTATTAGAGAATGGTAACGATGCGATCTTCGGCACTCTATTTTGGTTTGCACTGCTTGGGGCTCCAGGGGCATTACTGTTCCGATTAGTGAACACACTTGATGCGATGTGGGGCTACAAAAATGAACGCTGGCTAGAATTTGGCTATGTGGCAGCAAAAGTCGATGATGTGATGGGTTGGGCACCTGCGCGCTTAACCGCACTTAGCTACAGCCTTTTAGGCAACACTAAGTTGGCTCTGAAATGCTGGAAAGAACAAGCTAAACATTGCTCGAGTCCAAACGGTGGCCCCGTAATGACATCAGGTGCCGGCGCACTACAAATTATTATAGGTGGCGATACTTATTACCACGGAAAACTTGTGAGAAAGCGTCCGATGGGAAAAGGTAATATTGCGACTTTAGAAGATATTCCACGAGCCATATCTTTGGTTCAAAAAACCAGTGTGCTTTGGGTCATCGTAATGCTATTACTTTCTATTTTAACTCTTTGTTTGTTTTGATTTCATGTCTATTTTAACTCTTTACTTTAAGTACGCTAATGACGATTAAACAACACTCAACCTCAAACGAACTTCCGCATCACGGTGGTAAGTTAATCGAGTTTTCATTGCGCTATCAAAGGCCAATCGAACAATGGGTCGACCTTTCAACTGGAGTGAGCCCGCATCACTACCCTATACCTGAAATCCCTGCATCGGTATGGAATCGGCTACCAGAAGACGATGATGGCTTAATCACAGCAGCGCAAACCTACTATCAAAGTGATGCCTTGCTACCCGTAGCTGGCAGTCAGGCAGCCATTCAATCGCTACCACATATGATTGCAAAGACACAGCCAACATTGACGCACATCCTATTACCTCATACGGGTTACAAAGAACATCAACATGCGTGGCAGCAGTACGCAGAACAAAGCATACAAGCCGTCATATTCGACTTTTACCGACATAAACCGACAATCGAACAGCTCAAAACGGCAGACGTGGTCGTAGTGATTAATCCCAATAATCCAACCGCGCTGAGTGTGCCACCAAGTGAAGTACTGACTTGGCTAGATCATATCCAAGATCATTCAACGCTCGTGATTGATGAAGCGTTTGTAGACTGTACTCCTGAGCTTTCAGTGTTACCGAGTTTCCCAACAGGAGTTCCAGATAACCTGATTGTATTGCGATCAGTGGGTAAATTTTTTGGACTAGCAGGGATTCGCGCAGGCTTTTGTTTTGCCTCGCCATTGCGTTTAAATATTCTTAAACAACACCTTGGACCTTGGACACTCAGTGGCCCAACTCGCTATGTCACCACACATGCCTTACTCAACTCCAATTGGCAAAAGAAAAACCGCCAACGCCTACATGAAGAGGCTCAGCGTATGAACCAACTCTTACAACTACATTTTGGCCAAATGGCGGGCTCGGTAAAAATAACATCACAGATACTCTTTCACCGAGTTGAAATTTCAGATTCGGCATCATGGCACCATCAGCTCGCCAAGTTAGGGGTTTTTACTCGTCATTGTGATGAAAACGATGCACTTCGTTTCGGGTTACCCGCCAACGAATCACAATGGCAAGCGCTCACTCGCGCACTCGAACAACTCAAGGAATAATTATGTCTACAGCTTACTGTTCTGCCCTAGTGGTAGGCGCACCTTCTTCTGGAAGCGGAAAAACAACCGTGGTCGCCGCTCTAGCAAGAGCTTTGGTTCAACAAGGAAAGAAAGTTCGAGTATTCAAAACTGGGCCTGATTTTATTGATCCACAATTTCTATCTATTGCATCAGATACGCCCACTTACCAATTGGATTTGTGGATGTGTGGTGAAGCGGAATGCCAACACTTAATTTATCAAGCAGCCCTAGAAGCGGATGTGATTCTAATTGAAGGCGTAATGGGTATGTTTGATGGCAAATGCTCAAGTGCTGATATTGCCGCTAAATTTAACCTTCCGATGTTGGCTGTGGTAGATGCTGGCGCAATGGCACAAACCTTTGGAGCCATTGTAAATGGCTTATCGACATTCCGTGATGACGTGGATGTATTTGGTGTAGTTGCAAACCGCGTCGGTTCTGAACGTCACGCTGAAATGCTAAAAGAAAGCCTAAAACCTGAAACCGAGTTTTGTGGTTGGTTACCAAAAGACATGGATTTGTCACTGCCAGAACGCCACTTAGGTTTAGTACAAGCACAAGAGTTAGATGACATAGAAGAGCGACTTAATCACGCAGCCAAGCTACTACTAAAACATGGTGAGATCCCATTACCAACAGCACAAGCATTTGAAAAGCCAAAGCAAACACTACCAGCCAGACATGAATCATTAACTGGTCATACAATTGCAGTAGCTCGTGATAATAGCTTTGCTTTCTTGTATCAGGCTAACCTTGATTTGTTGATCGAGTTGGGGGCAAAACTGTCATTTTTCTCACCGCTTGCACATGATGATTTACCAGTGTGTGACGCTTTGTATTTACCAGGAGGTTATCCTGAATTACATATGGATAAGCTAGCGCTCAATCATGTGTTGAAGCAGCAAATCATCACACACATTGAACAAGGAAAACCTTGCCTAGCCGAATGTGGTGGCATGCTATACCTCAACAAAGCATTGACTGATACAGAAAGCCAAACAGAAAACATGGTTGGCGCGTTAAATGCCAAAGCAACGATGCAGAAGAAGCTAGCCGCGCTGGGGATCCTAGAAGCTAGTTTCGATGGTCAAATGCTGCGTGGTCATACTTTCCATTATTCAAAAACAGACAGTAAAGAAACCGTGCTAACTCAACCTGAATCTCAATATGGTAGGCCAACAGATCCTGTTTGGATAAAACAAAGCACCATAGCTTCTTATGCACATTGGTACTTCCCGTATAACCCTGATTTAGTAGTGAAAATATTTAAAGGAGCGCTTAATTAAGCATGGCTGAAAAAATGCACCTTGAACGCTTTCACTAAGAACCGTTTGTCAAAAGTTGATATTTGCCGCTTCACGGTCAATAGTTAAAATAATGTTAACGAACAAATCAAGATCAGACTTTGTTTCGTGAACTATTTAGCTGATGCGCGCTTACATCAAAGACGTCGCCAAGTCGGGCATCGAGTTTCGTTCGCTGCAATTTAACTGCAGCGCAGGTAGAAAACCGATCAAGGAGGATCTATGCCTCGTACATTGAATACACAAGACTTCGACGATAAACAAAAAGAAATCAAAGACTCAGAATACGCTCGTACAATACCATCTAATCAGGTGAGCATTTCAGCGCCCTTTCATTGGTTGTCGCTTGCTCTGCACGACTTAGTGAGAATGCCATTAATCAGCGCATTTTACGGTTTGTGCTTTATGGGTGCAGCCATCGCCATTGTTCAACTTGTCCAATGGCAAGGAACACATTTAGTCGTTATGCCAAGCTTGATTGTGTACATGCTAATAGGGCCGTTTCTTGCCCTAGGCTTATATGACGCAGCCTGGGAAAGAGAAAAGGGGCACAACGCTAGCCTACTTCACTCGATGAAAGCCATCACACGCAACTCAACCCACCAATGGGCGTTTGCGATTGTATTAATGGTTGCGATGATATTCTGGATGCGTATCGCTGCATTATTGCACGCACTTTACCCTTCAGTACAAGGGGCACCATTGACCGAATTTGCTCCCTTCTTAATTACAGGGTCTGTGATTGGTTTTGTTATCGCTAGCCTGATATTTAGTATCTCAGCATTTTCAATTCCACTAATGATGGAAAGACGTGTAGATGTAATGAGTGCGATTTTTACTAGCTTCAACGCTGTTAAATCAAACATCCCTGCGATGGTCGTTTGGGCGGGTATCATTGGTACTGGTATCTTAGTCGGCTTCGCGACCTACGGTGTGGGTATGATTGTAACGATGCCATTACTTGGTTACGGAACCTGGCATGCTTACCACGAAGTCATCAAAAAGAAACATCATGTTTAAATCGTTTCACGATCGATGAGCAATGTTATGATGAGGCCTTAGCTTAAACGCTGAGGCTTTTTTTTGGAGTTAACAACGCTTGTCTTACACCCCGCAACAACATCGAGTAAATAAAAAACTGGGCGAATGCCTAGCTATTGCTAATCAACATTTTTCTCGTGAATTTCCATGCCCAACCGTCACTTACAAGTTAAGAGGAAAGGCAGCGGGAAAAGCCTACCTCCAGTTAAACGAGATAAAACTCAACCAAGTGCTATTCAGCGAAAATGAAGACGCCTTTATTAGCGAAGTCGTACCTCATGAACTCGCACATCTGATCACATATCAGGTCTTCGGACGAGTTAGGCCTCACGGCAATGAGTGGAAATACGTGATGGAAAAGGTATTCAATGTACCGGCCAGAACCACACACAGCTTGGAAATCACCTCAGTGCAGGGCAAAACTTTTGAGTATCGCTGTGATTGCACCACTTATCCCCTGTCGATAAGACGACACAACAAAGTCATCCGCAACCAATCAACGTATCGTTGCCAACAATGCCAGCAAACCTTAGCTTTTACCGGCCTTCAATTGAGCTAAGTCTTAAGCTCATAAGGTAACGCGAATAAATGTAATAGAGTGAACTAACATTAGAGTGCTAGACTGTTGTTTATCATACTTTCATCAGTCTTTTTCTATGCAAAAAACCTCTCCAAAAGTATTTGGCCTATCGATGTCCTTTTACCTATCAATAGTATTTGGCCTACTGGTAACCCAAAGCGTTTTCGCCGCTCCACCAAGTTCGTTCTCCAAAGCTAAAAAAGAAGCCGTGAAGATTTATCTCGATCACCCGACTTCATTTTATTGTGGTTGTGACATCACTTGGAAAGACAAAAAGAAAGGTATCCCCGACCTCGACGGCTGTGGTTATCAAGTGAGAAAACAGCAAAAGCGCGCTTCCCGAATTGAGTGGGAACACGTGGTTCCAGCTTGGCAATTCGGCCACCAGCGTCAGTGCTGGCAAGATGGCGGACGTAAGAACTGCACTCGCAATGACAAAATATTCAAATCGATGGAAGCCGACCTTCATAATCTAACTCCGGCAATTGGCGAGGTTAACGGTGATCGATCCAATTACAATTTCAGTCAGTGGAATGGAATGGATGGCGTGAGTTACGGTCAGTGTGAAATGCAGGTCAACTTTAAACAGCGTAAGGTTATGCCGCCAGACAGAGCAAAAGGTTCTATCGCGCGTACTTATCTTTATATGAGCCAAGAGTATGGCTTCAAACTATCTAAGCAGCAGACTAACCTGATGATGGCGTGGAACAAGCAATTCCCTGTCGATAAGTGGGAATGTACTCGTGACCAACGTATCTACAAAATTCAGGGTAACCATAATCCTTTTGTTGCCAAAGAGTGTCGATAATCTCATACCAATCACAGTAAGTAAGTGTTCAAAACAGCGTAGTAAAAAGGCTTGAGAACAAGACAATAAAAAACGGCTTAAACAATTTTTGTTTAAGCCGTTTGACCATTAATAGATAATTGAACCCATCAAAAAGCTAAGTATCAATAACTAAATAGACTACCTGTATAGGTTCAGTTGATCGATCGCGACTTGATTGAGAGCATTACCAGTACTGTAAAATTTAAATCTAACTTCAGTCGTATTCACAGGTAAGTCAATCGTATAATAAGCAGAGGCATCAACGCTCGCAGGATCATACCAATCTGGATGACTACTCCGATCGCTTGTCGAACCTATACCAATGAAGCTTGATCTTAATTCACCAAAACCATATCCACTGGCCGTCCCCCCTTTATATAAGGTAATTAATGGAACCCAAGATGTTCCATTATAATATTCACCTCGTAAATACCCTTCAGTTCCCTTTATCCATTGCGCAGCTGAAAAGCGCATCTGTTTGAATGGGCGGTTGTTAGTATCGGTCAACGTAATAGTCGTATCGTTACTTAGCCTTAATATCGACGCATCGTTGTCTCTTGTCTGCCCTGTAACGACAACATTAAAGCCATCAATAACCTTACTCACATTTTTAGGCCATGGAGCATTATCCGAACCAAAACCTGAGCCAGCTACCTCATCCTTGGTAAAAGCTAGCGCTAAAGCTTCGCCAATAACATTAGCGTTAGTGATGCTCCACACATTACCTTCAATCCATTCACTGCCATGTTTACTATCTACCCTCCAATACAAAGCTTTTTTAGTCTCGTCGGGTGAACCAATTTGAAAAGATTTTGCGCTTTGCTCACCTATCACATTGGCCATAGCAGAGGTATATCCCCAGCGAAGTTTATAGGCAGTTGCGTGTTGACTGTCCCACGTTAGCGCTATTGGTTGGGAAAAAGACTGACTTCCACCATTAACCGGATTATTAGTAAACGCTTTTTCTTTATTTTGAGCAATGCTCTTTATTTCTTGCTCTTTAAGAGCATAGGTATAAAGTTGAACATCATCGACCGCAAACTTATCAGAAATAAATCGAGTCGATGAAGTCCAAATTCCATTCGCACCTGTTCCTTTATTCTGCCCATTAGTACTCATAAACCAAGGACCATAGCCTTCCGTTGAAGCATCCCAACTCGAATCAATCCAAGCATGAGTTCCCCCTGGGTATACCCCTTCGAACCCAGCAGGTAAGGGGATGTAATCTAAAAAGTTAGACGGATCAGTACTTAAAGCCATAGGGACCAAATTGCCATCTACCCATGTTGATACTTGATTATTTTCACGATCAATTACCCATGCAACAGAGTGCCAAACATTATTCGCAATATTGGCTTCATCTGGCTTAGCAAATGCGTGAATAATATGAGGACTATTTGAGAATGACGTTCTTGTGTACATTTGTCGACTGACTAGCGTCCAACCTAACCCTTTTTCAGGCTCTCCAGTACGATGATAGTTGCCATTAAAATGTGATAAGGCGAAACCATCATCAATCTTGCCCGAACTGAATAAACTCATCTCATGGATGCCTTTATTGTCAGGTACAGTCCGGTAAAAGCCATCTTGTTTATAACGCGTTACTACCGTAAAGCTTTGCTTACCAGGCGCTAAATCATGGGGCATATGTTTTTGTAACGTCATCAGGTTATTTTCAGAAAAGGTTGGCTCAGTTTGCGCCCCGGGTGTATTCGTCGATGTTTGATCAATCACATATTGATGAAAACCAACATTTGGATAAGCTGCTACTGCAGGCTTACCAAAAAACATCTCTTTACCAGCCCGATTCACCATATGCTTAAAATTAGGTTGGCTATGTTCCCCATGATTTTTTATATCTTGTCTTATCGCAAAACGATTATCGGAAAGATAAAGCACTCGTGCATTACTTTTCACACTTACGTGAACTTCTGAACTATCTTTTAAGCCTGTGTCGTCCGTAATTGTGTAGCCAAAATGGTCTTCTCCTACATAGCCTTCAACAGGTGTATATTTTAGTTTTCCAGCCTGTAGCTCTATAACCCCACCTTTCTGGCTCAGTTTCGTGTAGCTATCTAAAGATAACTCTCCGCCAACGTTTATTCCGTTTGCATCAAAATCATTCTCAAGCACATCGACGATTACCGGTGTATTACGAGTAGTACCGATATGATCAATGTTTGCCTTAGGGTTCATACGAGACTTCATTGCAGGAGCCAAACGTCGCCCAATGGCACTTGATGATTTCATTGTAGATATCATGTTGGTATCAATAGCCAATGAAAAGCTCATCAAAGTACTGGTTTCAGGTCCAACATGGTGTCCTAACGAAAATGTATGACCAATTTCATGCAGCGTATGCGCAAGATCTGGGTGAAAATCGCAACGGCTTGAAAGCCCTGACGCATTGCAACGCTTACCTTCTTTAAAAAAGGTTTGGCCTATTTGAAATTCACTTGGCGATTCCGATCTGACTAGTGGATCTAGTATTGGACTGAGTTCACTGGCGGTCTTTCCACCACTATTTATGGTAATAACACCGATTGGGTAGTCCACTCGTATCAATGCATCGCGCGCAAAAAAGTAGTCCAGCGAATTCGTTGTATGATCCATTGCCGCAATAGTATCGATAATGTTTTTATTGAAAGACGTCTCAAACGATTCAATATCAACAAGGTAGCCGATACTGCTCATTTGAAGTTTCATGAGTGATCGAGCAGGAACCGGTGACTTTAAAGAAGGCCCTGGCAACTGATAGTTGTTTTCAATTGCTACTAGTTCTGCTGGTGAACGATGTAGATCCTTATCTAATTTTTTTTGAGCTATATTGTTCAAATTGGGAACAGGGAGATTTTCAACTATCCACGCTTTGTCCTCACCATAAAAGACGAAGCCATAAAATTGATTTTTAGAATCCACATATCCAATAACCTGCGAGCTTGGCTCCCCCACAATTTGTCCACGGTAGCTACGAACTTCGGGAGTATAGTCAAAGGCAATTAAAGAAGATGATTTTGAAGCGTCATAATAGTAGAACTCGGTATCTGCTCTTCTTACCGAATACTTAGAGACTTCAATTTTTACAGTATGCCCATTACGAGTAACATCCGCAGAGAATGTCTGAGGTAGCGTTTCATATTTATCTAAAGTAGGTTTTACCTGGCCGCCACCAGAGCCGCCCGAACCACTGCCGTCTCCGCCGCCACTTCCGCCTGAGCCACCAGA
>NZ_JBFRKT010000044.1:0-28171 GCF_041469545.1 Vibrio sp. 10N.286.49.C3 | reverse complement strand
CAATGATCACGGGTATAGATCTGGTTTATCAAACCCCATACCTAATGCAGATGTTGCGACAAGGGCTTTAATTTGATTTTGTTGTAATGCCTGTTCTAAACGAGGCTTGTTATCGCCATCTATATCACTATGGTAGGCATGGGCATTAATATTTTGCGTTTGTAGAAACTCAGCAACGATATTTGCATCTTTTGTCGTTTTACAATAGATAATTCCAGAGCCTAAAAGCTGAGGGAGATTCTCGACAAGCCACGCTAAACGTTCAGACTTACTGTGTACATGGATTGTTTGCAAATTAAGAGAGCTTCGCATTAAAGACCCTCGAAACACTTTTAGTCGATCACCCAGTTGATTTCTAATGTCAGTGACTACTCGGTTGTTAGCTGTTGCTGTTGTTGCAAGTACAGGCATGTTACGCGGCATAAACTGAATAGCACGAACAATCCTACCGTAGTCTGGCCTAAAGTCATGTCCCCAGTCTGAGATACAGTGGGCTTCATCGACAACGAATAAACCAATGTTACCAACAATCCGAGGCAAAATCTCTTGACCGAATTTAGTATCACCTAATTGCTCTGGGGCGATGATTATTGCATCCACATTCTGGCTGAGGATTTGACGCTCAGAACGTGCTTTCTCATGTTGATCCATAGATGAGTTGTAAGAAACAACATTCAATCCAAGTTTAGCGGCGCTGTCGATTTGGTTTCGGATCAAGGATAAAAGAGGGGAGATAATAATACTCGGCCCATGCCCTTGCATACGACGTAGCTTTGTTGCAATAAAGTAGACTGCACTCTTACCCCAACCTGTCCTTTGCACGACAAGTAATTGGTTTTGATTTGCGACTAATTCATTAATTGCTTCCCACTGATCTGCGTGAAACTGGGCAACCGAAGAGCCTGTCATTTGCTTAAGAAGCGCCAATCCTTGTGTTTCTAGATTTGAACTATTATTTGAATTTCTGAACATTGTATAAGCCATTTGACGTTGTAATGTGAATTTAAAATACTCACTGTCTAATTCGATTTATATAGTTAAGACAGGCTCTGGGTGATCTAAAGGGAAATGGGGTTCGCTGTGAAACTAAACTTCTCCACCTTCATAAATAAGTGTTTCGGATACTTGTGCTGTCATTAATTTTTCTCCAGAAGTGTAGAAAATCCCAAATTGTCAATATGTCGCAAGTCGGTATTCACCGACAGGATCACACGTAATCGTCGCAGGCCCTGAAGCTTGGAGAATATTTTTCCTAGCACCGCCTAAAGACACGGCTATCCGTGAGTAGTCTTGCTCTAGTTCTGGGTATTCAGCCGCTAACCATTGGGGGAATTCTTGTGTTTGTACTAGGTTCAGTGTTTTTCCGTGAGCCGAGATGGTTCCATTAGCGAGAACTTTGACCATTGGCAACTGAGCACCACCGCCCGTTAATGCAACGGCGAGCGCGTTGTTAGGAGCAGCGTGTACAAAGCTAGGCGATATATTGTTTAAGATTTCTTGCATACACTCTTTGAGTGATTTTGAAAATGATTCTACTTGAGGCAAAGCCATAAACTCATCAAGCGTGATTTCAACAACGTCTCCGTTGAATAAGGTGGCGGAGATGAAACCATCTCTAAATAGTGCTTCTTTGTAATCTCTCAAGTGTAAGTTTAACGCGCCAAATGTATTAAGGTATAGAGGGTTACCTTGGCGTATATCTGCTTTATTGAGGATCACGCCTTGAAGTAGTTTATCTAGGTGGTTGCCTGCTTCCGTGATACCTCTGTTGGAATCTTTAATCTCTAAAGCTGCACTTTTCTTCAACTTCTCATCATATTTCATACGATACAGGCTGAAATCACTAGTACCTGCGCCAATATCAATAACCATTACTAATGAGTTAACATTCTCTTGCCACGAGATAAGGGAGCCAGCGACCCCAAGTGGTTCAGTTACATCCTCTCGAATAAAATTGAACTTTAAATTTTTCTTTCTGATTTGCGCAATAGCATTAAGGAAATCATCCAACTCGATCCCTGAAGAAAATTGTAAATCAAATGTATCAGCGAGGATCTGCGCTTCTCCTAATAGCTGTTTGAGTTTATTCACGACTTGGACATGTTTCATTTTGTCGAAGCAAGGCATAGCAAAGCGGCGGAGTATGTTTTTATCGATCCCCTGTAATGACGTAGCTTGGTTCATTGCCCATGTAAAGTAGCTTAGGTAAGCCAATACCATATCTTCATAAGTGATTTGTGAGCTAGTAGGGTTGAATTGCTTACCTACTTCCGAGGATAAACCTTCCTCAGATAAGTAGCGTTTTATATTATCGAGTCGTTGTCTATGAGTATCAGGAGGTTGAATATGTGACATCTGTACTGCGGCTTGCCCGAACCAAATTTTACCTAGATCATCAATAAAGACGGATGAGACAAGCATATTTTCACTGATTTCTTCTTGGTCACCAGGTATTCCAAGAGATATAACTTCTATATCCTCAATTGAGTCATCATCAGTTTCTTCAGAAATCAAGGTGGCTTTAGACATTGCTGTACCAAAGTCTAAGCAGACTCGAACATTGCTTTTAGGCGTAGGTAGAGACATGGTACTGATATTTAATGGGGTATAGGTTACCGAAGGTTTGACTTCTTCAGTGGAGGGTATGTCGGTTCTGACATCGCTTTCTAACTCTAATTCAGGCTCGACTAAAGAAGGTTCGGGTTTGGCTGTTTTCTCTTGTTTAGCAACAGAAATATCAATGAAAGTCGTTTTTTCATCTTCTCCTTGTGACTGGTCAACTTCTTGCTTTAAGTGATCTAGTGCGTGTGTTAAAGCTCGAAATTCACGTTCGGTCAGCTCGCCAGGTAAGACATATCCACCATCTTGTGCTGGCTTAAACCTCTCCAATAGATTCTGGAGTAATATTTGTGATTCTAGGTTATTAGTCATCTTAATCTTCTACAGCCTCTACCCAAGGTTTTACCAGTGTCTTTATTTTTCCACCAAATTCTTTTTGGATGCCATCTCGGACAACTCGGACTTTGCGAACACCGTATTTATGTCCACCAAGCATTTCATGTTGCATTGGGTTGTACTCAATGACTTGTCCTAGATTTTCGGTGTGCGTTAATTTTCGCATTCGTGCTAGTTGACGGGCGATTCTAGACATATCACCAAAGCCACTTGATGCTTTCTTTACGGTCGATGCGAGAGGAGGATCTGAAATTTCTAAAAAAGGAACGACAGCTCGTTCGAGTTTCTCCATGGTATTTTGACTTGTTTCTACTTGAATAAGTAGCGAGCCAATTTGTTGATCTTCAGAATTACCAAGGGTGTGCACAGGTTCTTTAGCCGAGACAACTTGCTTTCCTCCATTCAGCCACCATTCTTTGACTTGTGGGTCTAACTCTTGACTGGAATCAAAATGACGTTTGAGCGCGGGAATGACTTGAGCTTTTGAGTAGTACGCTTTAGACAGCTGTTTCATTATGTTGCTGTCAGTTCGATTCTGGCGAGCGAGAACAAGAGCAGCTTCTTTCAAGTTAGTCTTGATTCTCGGAAGGAACTCAGAGTCCCGATTAATTTCTCCCCAAAGATTGCTACTCAGAACATTTCTGGATATTTCTAAGACCTGATAGGTATCTGCAAGTAGAGCGTTTGAAAATCTTAGCTCGATGGTACGTATCAATATCGCCAAAGCGTCGTCAACAATATCAATCATTACTGTTGACTCGACGGAAGGGGAGGAGTGCATAAGAATCGAATGCAACCAACTAGCAAGAGATTTGCCAACGTTGTTACCAACGTCGCCGTTCCAATCTTTTATTATTTCATTCCAAGCTCTTGTAATCCGACGAGCACGCTTCATGCGAGTATCAGCCGAGTCAATAATAGAAAGGTAGGTAAATGAATCTTTGCCGAGTAGAAGTAAGTCACTTAGGTTGCTGCTGCCAATCAAAGCATTCTGAATCAGTGTTCTACGAGCATTTTCAGCTGTATCAGCTAGAACAGCTTGCCTCAAACAGTAGTCTACGACCCAAGAGTCTTGAATGTGCCTTATAGATTGAGCGGCATAATGTTTTTCGTCACCGTCCGTGAGCATATCAAAATCACAAGGCTCATCATTAAATAGCTGAGGAAGATATTGATAAACTTCATTTTGCCGACTTCGAGCGACAGCAGCGAGTCGTCCAAGAGAAGCTGCTGCTTTCAATCTCAGAGGGCTGAGAGGGTTACTATCTTCAGTAGCAAAATCTATGACTACATCAAGAACTCGATGAAGGTTATCACCTTTAATCACGCCCTGAATAGATTGCTTTGCCATGCAGTCAGTCAAAATAGTGTTTACGCCTACCAGAGAATCTTGTGATTCAATTTGTGACAATATGGCTTCGCTACTCAATTTCAATTCCTCAATTTTATTGTGAACTTAGTGTACCTAACTGCATATCATTTATTTTGATATCAGTCACTTGGCGAACAATTATATGGCTGTTTGGCTATGAATTGTTTCTACTGAACATTCATAAGGATTAAATGGGGGAGCTAAATACAATGAACTCAAAAGCTCGAATGCGTTCTCGATACTCATGCGATAAACATTCAACTAAACTGGCTTCAGAAGAGCATGATTGGTCGATGTCCTTTAACCATTTTCTCTGGTCAGCCTTTAGCGCCTTTGCGTTGGGAGACTGGTCGTAGGCTTCACGATACAGATAGCTAAGTTCTCTGTCATAATCAGAAAGCATGGTATCGGAGCAAATGGCTTTCTCTCTGGTACTTGCAGCCAGTTCACAGTTGAAGCTTGGCCCTGGTTTGGATAAATAGGCGCGTGCTTTACTTGAGTTGAATCGCCAGTTCTTATCCATGTAGCTGAAATAATCATTGCCCTTACTATCTTTCAATTTAGGATCAGCTCCTGCATCCAATAGTAACTGTATTGTTCTTTGACTCGCATTTTCTGCCGCATACATCAGCGGTGTTCTGTCATAAGTCGTCAGGTTTTCTGCTAGTGGAAAGTCAAAGCGAGCCGTGTTTATGGTTGAAGTATTGATTATTGCCGTGCTTCCAATGAGTGCAGTTACGGCTTTAGGGTTGTTCATATGAGCAGCATACATTAAGAGGTTTTTGCCGAATTGATTGACCTCTGATAGCGCACATTTTGGGTTAGACTCAGCACATTGCGTTGCCAAATCTCCAAGCACCGTTTGCTTATCCAATACTAGCGAGAGGCAGTCGACCAGGTTTCTTTCATTGTCATGGTAGTAATCGAAAGATTGGCTACGAATGGTCGCTTGGCAACTTTTTACAATGGACTCGGTATCATTGCTTGAAAGGGCGTTTGTTAGCTCTTTCAGTTGAGTCCGTCCATTTTCATCGAGTTGTTTTCGGTCATAATCAGAATAAACTTGATTTAATATTAGCGAAGCAAGGTTATTAGCGTCGAGCTGGTTAGAAGTCTCAGTAAAGTAACCTTTCAAGTAAGAGCGGTTGATTGATGCTATGTTTTTTGCAGCTCCCAGTTCTCTAGCTGACCAAGCGTCACTTTGAGCCAGATATGCCAAGCTATCGATTTCTTCATCGCTATCAGCTTTCTCTACATGAACTGATGGGCGGTATATGACATCTAACATCAAATCATGAGTATAGGAATAGTAACGACTTCCCATGCTCCCAAAGTTGCCTTCGATATCCGTCATAAAATATTGCAAAGCATGGCGATAAGCTAAATCGAGGTTTTTTTTCCTGACGTCAACAGATATAGGTGGCTCTACGTTACACGCTTCTTGTCCGTTACCATTCTTGATGGAATAAACTGTAATTGGTTTATAAAGACCTGAAGTTGCCATGACATAAGGTTGTTCTTGGAAATAGAATACATTCCAAAATGAGCTATAAAACCAGCCGAATGGCCCCGCATTATGGAAGTTACCTTGGAGTGTTTTGTTATCACTAGTCTGGTATTGATAAGTAAGACCTCTCCACCACTCAAAGCCACTGATGTGTAGTTGTAAGTCTTCATTTTTTGAGGTGTCACCTGGTCTGAAGTTCAAAGATTTGGGCGATGATAACTTTGCCGAGTCTAGAGTCCAGTTAGTCCACGAAAAATTATCATTAGTAAATGGCGGCTTTACTGTCAGTTGATTTTCATCGCTGAGGTTCACCTCACTTGCCAGTCTGAGAGAGTAGCTGTCAGACTGAGGGCTTGAATAAATGGTGTTTAGCTCTTGAGAAAGAGCTTGGCAAACAGGGGGCTGAACACTAGCGAGTGCAGTGGAAGATAGCCCTAAAGATGCTACCCAGCCGATAAGCGAAAAAGTCCGACGCATAATAGTAATTCTCTGTTTGTATCAGTAAAACAAGGCACAGCTTTAAGGCTGTGCTTGCTCTAACTCAATGAATATTAACCTTCAACCTGCATATCAACAACTTGCTGGATTAGTTGGATAGCGTAGGGGATATCTGAAAATTCACTGATTTTGATCTCAACATCGCCATTACCCCAACGGCCAAGATTAGTCACATCTCTACATAGATTCTTAGGATCATGAATCTCGGTGAACTTACAGTTGAGTGACAGCCTTAGGCCAGAAGCTTGAGGGACAACATCGACAAAGTTGGTATCCAGTTTGAAAGCGACATAAAGCTTTAAAAACTCTTGCCTTACATTATCATCCAGCGACATCACTTTTTGACGAAAGGCTTGGAACAGTTCCTTTGAGGAGCCTACAGCAATGTACGGGTGATCTGCTATTGTATAAGCAGATTTTTCCGCAGGCTGAGTTTGATACTGTTTGAGTACTTCCTCGTCTAAATTTGGGTATCGCCATACTGTCTGCATTTTATCTGCGAGCAGCTTAGAGCGAACTTGAATGGATTCCTTGTTCCAAGTTTCATGGTTTCTTAAGCTTTGATTTAAGGCTAATGGGCTGTTTGCGAAACCGCCTTCCATATCTCGTTTTTCGGTAAAGAATCGGTCACTCAACTCAGAGTTGTAGCCTGTTAATGTGAGGTTGCCAATGGTATGAACGTACTCTTCTTGTACTGACTTCCATTCGTCACCCAATGCTTGCTGCCATTTAGCTGAGAGGTTTTTGTTTTGAGGCAATACGTGTTCAATCGTATAATTTTCAACGCTGATACGTTCTTTCTTATCGTAGTTTTCTAGACGACGTAACCAATAGGCTCTACTGCGAACGTTGTACATATCTTTATGCTGTAGACATCGATTTAATTCTAAATCTGATGGGAAACGGCGATAAGAGGTCAAGCAGATAAGCTCAGCTTTAAAGCTCTCCAGATAGCTTGATTTTCGAATAGAACGAGCGAAGCTAGCAAATGTTTTGTTCAGTGAATTAGTGGGAATGTCGCATACATAGCGTCGGAACACATAGCTTTCAATGAGACGTACACACTCAATGAACTCATCGAGCGTTAAAATTTGACTATCGTAATCATGATACAGCTCTAGTATCAATGGATAAGATACGTCCACTTTATATGCGTTTAAGTCTTGAAATGCTTCAAGTAACTTTTGCTCTTTTTCCTTTTCAAGGGAAAAGGCAATATAGAACTGAGCATGCTTACGTACATCTGCCACAACGTCTTCTATGTCGAGATGCGAATTACCTACATATTTTTTGAACGCTTCATATACATCGTTGATTCTTGGTGGTTTATTAGTTTTAAGTGTTAAGTAGTCACGCATGAACTGATTAAACAACCAACTATACTCACCGTTCCCAAAGTCGCTTTCCATCGGGAACCAGTATTTTTCATATAGAGTGTTTTGCTGTTTTGGCTCAAGCCCCATAAGTACGAAGTTACGGATAAGATCCGCTTGACTCAAGTCTAGACCTGTTGAGTTGAGGCTTTCGAAGATAAGCTGAGGATTGTCTCTTTCACGGTCTAAAGCAATATCTACGATGAGAAGTTTTTGAAGACCTAGATAGATTTCAGATATTTGATCGTTGCTGAGGTTACTCAGCTTATTTTTGAAAAACTGATAGTTTTGAATCACGCGAGAAGTTGCATCATCATCGTGCTTTGCTTCACCGTCGATGATTGTTCTTAGCTCTTTATCATCCGCTTTTGTTAATAGAAGCTTGTAATAGAGATCGCCATCTTCAGCGTCATTACAAAGGTAGTACTTCTTGAGTTTTTTAGCATTCGTACCCTCAATGACGGGGGTGTCATCAGTAGTACGATCATTTAGTTCTGAAACTAATGCAGCGATTAGTAGGGTTGTGGAAGTCAGTCTTTGTTGACCATCTATGACCAACAGTTGAGGAACATCACTATGACTGTATAGGCCTCGTTCTACGTAGACTACCGAACCTATGAAATGAGCTTCAAGATCAGTCGTGCCTGCACGAACGATATCTTTCCATAGTTGCTCACATTGCTCTTGAGTCCAACTATATTGGCGCTGATATATCGGGATGATGAATTGAGCCGATTTTTGTAAAAACTTGAATAACTTACTTTCTGTTGCCTTCATGGTTACACCAACTGAGTTAATTTATATGTTTTATGCACAACATTTTTTAAATTTCTTTCCCGAACCACAAGGGCAAGCATCATTGCGACCTACAGATTTAACTGAGCGTACTGGAGTAGTTGCTACACCTGAATTGTCGGAAATATGTCCTAATTGAAACTGTTTTTGTAATATAGACCTTGTTTCAGCCGCCCAATCAGGTTCTTGTTTTTCAAGTTGTTTTAAGATCTCGTATGACTTATTGAAATCTTGTTCGAACAAAGACCCTTTAAATAGATCCGTGGCGTAAAATCGTAGAGCCTGGCTAGAATTTTTGTTCACAGCAGCTAGGAGTGCTTCTTTAGCTAAATCAGTATCTACCTTTACGTCTTCGAAGAGGTGAACTAAACCACTAAAATAGGTGTATATAGCGACCAGTTGAATATTAGACAACTGTTCTTTACTACTTTCATAGGCTTGCCGATAATAATCAGCCGTTTTTTGAACGTTCTTTTGGGTGAATAATGAAACGGAGTTTAGATCATTAAGGTACTCTAAATCTCCCTCCTCAACTTTTGATTCAGCAATGAAATACAATTCTTCAAAGTGGTTATCAATGAGCGCAGGTTCGCTCAAAAGGCTCAAATATAGTCGGAGTAAAGAGTCATTACTTGTCTTGAGGTGTTGTTTCATTAAAGCGGCAGCAGATTCCAAGAAAAAAGGGTTTCCCATTGAATCCACTTGACCAGTGACTGGGTTACGCTCGCCTTTGTGTTTCTCATACCAATAGTAGGCTACGCTAGCAATCTGAGGGCTAGTTAAATCTTCTTCGACATATATTTTTTCAATTGCATTTGTTAAATCACAATCATCGAGTTTACGTTTCTCATACTCATTGAGGCGTCCACCAATAGCAATATAGTAAGTGCAGAGTAATTGCCCAAATTTATCAAAGGCGTCATCTGTTGTTTGTTGTTCCTTCCAATTATTTGCCAAAGAGAAATGCAGTTGTTGATTGCACAGTTTTCGAACACTATGACATAAAACAACAACACCATCAGAGAATACGGAACTTGACTTCATTGTTTCAATATTGTCATGCAGATTAGAGCAAATAGGGAGCTGATATTCATCGAGAGCGTTAAACACGAATGCTTCGAGAGCTTTTCTGATGAAATGTACCTCTGAACCCTTATACAAGCTTCGGGCTTCGAAAGCGTGTTGGTATTGCTCACCTACTGAAGTGTCAATTTGGTACGCTAGTTCGATGTCATTCATTTATGTGCCATTTTAAATTGGAAGTTAGAAGCCTTAAGCTTAAAGTTCTCTTGGTGCATAGGTTATGAGTGTGTTGGTGTTTATTAACTAGCTCAAAATAGCTGTAGAGGAATCCACATCGAGAACGATGTGGATTAACTCATAATGTAGTTACTTGATTACTTCAGGTTTCTTACCGTGGATCGCTTTTACGTCAGCGAGTAGGTTGCCGAACTTGCCGTAGTTAACCTTAACACCGTCATCGAGATCTAGGCTTATCTTCATTTCGGCTAAGTGTTTTAGCTCTTCATCGAACGTGACCAGTTCAGCTTGCTTCTTCTCAATCGTTTTCAGCTCTTTGTCGATTGCGCGTAGTTCTGCACCAGACGCTGTTGCTTTCGAGTCTTCAAGGATGTTCTTGCGGCTCTCAAGCTTACCCATTAGCGGTGTGACATACTCTGTGCGCATTCGTGACAGCGTACCTTCGTTGTAGCGGTGTAGGTAAACCAAACACTCGAATGCTTTTGCTTTACCTGAGCTAAACAACCAGTAAATAGGGCGCTTCTTGTAAGTCTTTAAATGGTCTTTGTAGAACTGCATAGAGAAGTAACGACGGATAGTATCTATCGAACTTTCACCTTTCTTAGCTTTGATTGCATCTAGGCATAAGCTCTCTGCAACGAAGTCTAAGTTTTCTTGTAGGTGCTCTTCACCCCATACCGTCTTCACAAATTCGCGGAAGCGTGTAGTGGCGTCGTCTTCAAACACCCAATCTTCGTCTACTAGAGGCACAATGCCGTCGTCATCTGCGGGGAAGGTGTTGTATGCGCCTTCTGTGACAAGCTCTTTGAAGCCGTTATTACCAGAGTGTGCATAGACTAAGCCTTCGCGATCTAGCGAGTAGCGACCCATAATACAACCAATGACATAGCTGATGATAATAATACTAGATTCGCAAGTTAGTTTATGTAATGTAGTCTCTGAGTCACAGCTATTTTTATATTTATAAGATGGATTTATATTTAGTGTGACATCAGATTTTGTCACCTCAGTGTTTACATCATGTTCAATGCCATATAATTTTGCAATGTCATTATTGTTAGACTGCTCTAGTTCGATGACTTTATCTATAATATCGGAGTTGTTATCCATATGAAGTTTAAAGGCATGTTTAAGATTGAGATTAGTCATTGAAAAATTTGTTAATTTTTCAAAATCCCATGATGTTTCATTACTATCCCAATCATCTTTGTACAGCTTTACTAATTTTTTCGTTCGATTAATAATCTGATTTTTTTTCTCAATGCTTATTTTTTCATTTATTGGTGTTTTTGCGATATCACCTGGTTGTAGAGAAATGGAAGGGGCAAGGTCACCAACAATATCAGATACTACTACGGAATTTAGTATAGCAAGGATATAACTTGATTCACTGTCGTCCGAAATAGATATGCTGGCACCTTTATTGTCGAAAACAAAACCATCGTTATAACGCCTAAAACCAGGTTTTTTACTTGAAGATACTGTTGACCAAGTTATACCTGGAGTGAAATACATAGACTCATTAGCTACAACGGAGTGTTTTATTGACTTAATTTCAGCGCCATTATTTTCCCAGTTCACAACTGATTCGTTTAAACCAAACCATTTTCTACTGCCCCCTCCCTTGTTGTATGGAACCCATTTAGTTTTATTATGGAGTAATTGTTCTGATGATGAATGCGTGAAACCAATTTTTTGTGTATCAAGTTCCCACCAAGTTCGCACAAACAAATCATTGTTAGTTGTCGTATTTCCTTGTCTAGGATGATATAAATCTTTTAGAATTTTATTATCATTAAATATTTGGTGTATATTCTGAGAAAACCAATAGGAAATAGGAGTGCCTGGTAGTTTTTTGAAGTCATCAGAACTAGCAGATTTTAACCGTTCATTGATAATCGGAAATTGAATTGGTTTGCCATTTTTACCAATGTCTTTGTTTTCACAATAAGAAAATGAAGTATTATATCTCTCTATGTGGTGATTTTTGAAAATAGTAGCATTAGTTCCAAAGGCTATTTTCATAACCCCGTTGCCCATATGAATCATGGTTTCTATGGTCGAGTGCTTTAATAAGTCTTCGCGCATTTTCTCGAAGCTTGAAAGAAACATCCATGATTGCATGGTTACCATTGAGTTGTAACCATGTGGGCGTAACCATTTGAAACTGCGTTCTATAAACATAGAAAAGAGATCAAATCTAGAATTTTGATAATTATCTTTTGCAAAAACTTTCAAGGTGGTATTCATTCCTTTTGAACCCATATATGGCGGATTTGCTACAGCTACATCGTACTTAATCGCTAATATAATTGATTGTTCAACAATAGGTAATAAAACCTGCGCGGTTAGTTTTGAAGTTGATTCGTTGCTTTGAATTTTATCTGTTAGTTTTTCTTTTAGCTGGGCAAGAGTTTTGAGCTGGTCACTATCAACTTCAATTAATGAACCTAAGTTTTTAGCGTCAGTAAACTGCTCTTTTAGGTAGCGAAGTATTTTAAGAAAAGTTTTGCCTTCTGTGGATGGCTCGGCGAGTTCTAATTGTGGCTCGTCAAACAGATCATTCATTGAACCTGCTTGCTTGTTTCCATCAAGATTCAGGTCAACCCATAGTTGGTTAATATTGAGGTTTTCAGTGGATTGAATTGAGTGGATATTCATTTTGATCTCACGCGAAAATATACGTTTATCGTCCTCACGTGCTTTCATTAATACAGCAAACGCAGCCATCTGTGCGGCACGATCATCGATATCTAGACCATAGATATTTTTGGTAAGAATTAGCTCTGGGATCTCACGTAGGCGGTAGCCACGTTCAAGGTAAATTTCACGCAGCACTTCATACACTTCAACTAAAATGTGACCAGAACCACAAGCAGGGTCGAGCACTTTGATCTCTTCTGGGTCAAAGCTGGTTGGCGTAATAGCTTTTAGCTGCTCGATAACATCATCACTTTGTTCAGCAGGGGTGATGTAATACTCCATCTTTTCTTTTAGTTCAGAGTTAGGGTAGGTAGCTAACCATTGACGACCAAGTGAGTTCTGAACTAGGTACTTAACAATCCAGTTAGGGGTAAATAGTTGAGTCGCAGCAGGAATATCTTCACGCTTAACGACTTTACCAATAACCGCATCTTTGTGTTCAGAGATGTAGAACTGATATAGCCAACCGATAACTTCAATCTCTTGCCAATTATCTTCAGGGATATCGTTAACTAAATCCTTTAGGATTGAATCAGTTTTGGTGAGGTTATCTGGTAGTAGTAACTCAGTAGCATCATCCAGTTTTTCAAACATGAATGACATGGCTTCGCTTAGCTGGTGGCATTGACCTAATAGGAGAGTGCGATAAAGCTCTTCTTCTTTGTTGCCATCAAGCACCATGTCAATGATCTGGTCTTTGTTCAAACCAAGCTCATCAGATACGTCAGCGGCTGAGTTTAAAATCTCAAAACCTTCACCAAACTGTGCGCCTTCGGCTTTACTCAATACACGAAAACCGTGGTCTAGGTATTCGTTAACTTCCATATAGCGGATAGCAGTTAGGCGGTTAAACCATGTAAATGCCGTTTCGTTGATAAACTGATTAAAGCCATTTGTGTGATCGAATTTACCATCGTGCGTGCCTAACGCTTCAATACGTTTAACTAGCTGGTTGCGTTGTTGCCCTTGTTTACGCGTGTAAATTTCTTTCTCGATAATAGCGCTGTCACCATCAATCGTGATGTCGCTAATATGGTCTTCAAAAATCCCTAGCTTTGCCGCTCTATTTTTTACTGCTTCCATGAAAGCGACACGTGCTTTTGGTGCATAGGCTTTTAGTTTATTGGTGTTCATTGAATTCTCATCTAATTCGGTTGGATTTCCACGCTCATAGAGCGTGGAATCTTAATTAACAATACAATTTTGCTAGTGGACTCTGGTTGGAAGCGTGGATTCTTGAATCATATACTCGCTAACACACCAGAGGCGCTTTTTACAAAAATCCTTTACCGCCACAATTTCTACAATTCCCCCACAGTCCTGTGCCATTACAGGTCTTGCAAATTGTTGACGCGTTTGCGTTACCGACGACTAATGTTCTTTTACCTAGCACGGATGTTGAATAAGCTCGGCTTACTGTTGTGAGCTTTGGCTTCTTAGGTGCAGGAGGTGCCTTAGTTACTTTTACGCCGTTATTTTGCAACAGAAAGTATTTTCGCCAGTCTTCAGCCTCTTCCATAGATGGGAACTCTAAAATTTTACCTCCTTTTCGAGTTGATAAAATTACGATCCCATCTTGGCTGTATAATCTGAAGTTCTTAATGTGTTTATGTTTTTCGGGTAAAGTCTTATATTTTTTGATATCAGTGTTTTCAGGGTCTAGCGCTATCAACAGATCGTTTAGGTGAATCTGAGCGAGTTCGATAGCTGTTAATAGAGACGGCAGCTCAGAGAGCATCGGTAAAAAAACAAATCTAAATAAGTCAAAATCGCAACTTTGACCTTGGCTGTCTTGAAGCTGAGATAGTGTACAAGGGGTGATAAGATTCCTTATGGAATCAGCGTTATCATCTTTTAGTGAGAGGTATTGGCTACTAATACATTCAAGTATCCTACTGTTTGAAGAGTAGAGTTTGTTGATCGAAGTGAGTTCGTTATTCGATGCAACATCATAAGGTAGCCCCAACTTTATTAAAGGCTGTAGCAACTCGATTAAGTTTTCCTTTTCTGTAGCTAAGTTGGATCTTTCTTTAGTACTTTTCACTTCCTTTGCTATTTGCAGTAATTCGTTTTCTACTGCAAGTAAAGACTCATGGCTTTGGATATATTCATCACTACCAATTTCTAGACCAGCCATTTCTTGAGTTAACCGATGTTTTTTCTCTTGTACATCTCGAAAGGTATTGAGCAGAGACGTGTGACCTGATTGGTCTTCAGGGACGGTTAATATCAATTCAATTACATTTTGTAGCTTGAAGTGGAACTCAAGCATTGCTTTGAAAACAAGGGCATTCTTACTCCCCAGGATAAATCTAGAAAACTCATCAATCAGGATCGTATGAGCATTTTTTTTAAATACTTCGACCCAGATGTTCAGCTCATCTGTACTCAAAGAGCTGTCAAAGGAAAATTCATTAAGCTCGTTGAAGAACGGAAAGTAATCATGTCTATCTAAAAGATTCAGTAGTTTACTGAACTCGGAACTATTGTGAAACTCACTAAAAAAAACAAAGTTATGTTTAATCAGGTCATAGTTATTGGTTTCAATTAGTTCTTTTATGAAACTCGGTTTGATATTGAATTGCGACAACATAATCACCATCAGCTATTAATACTTGATATCAATAAGCCTCCCTCATTGCTTTATGCTAAGCCACACTAGCAATGAGGGAGTATCTAGTTACTTAATTCGAACTTTGTGGTTCGAAGCTATCAACTCGGAAAGTTGGGTTTTCAATGCAGTTAAGTAGTTTTCCAGTTCTTCTTCCGTTTCAAGATAAGTGGTATCACCTAGCTCTTGGAAGACTGCACCTGCTTTGATGGTCACAACCTTTTTAGCTTTCGGTTTTGCTACCACAGGCTCCGCAACTTTTAATGGTTCTTTTGTTGCACTCTCACCATAAGGAGTTGAACCTGTAGGTTCTAAACCTAATGCACCATTCCCTTGAGCACTTGAGCCTTTTATTGAGTCTGGCTGCGGGCTTTGAGCCTCTTTTTTACGACGCTCTTCTTCAAGAGCAGTCTGGCGTTCAGCCGCTTTAATTTGCTGGTCAATAAAGGCATTGATGATCTCTTCAGCTTGTTCTACTAAGCTTTCAGAATTTCTAAGCTCTTCATTGATTTCAGCAATGCTGGTTAGGTGTTCTAAGCGTTTACGAGATAGTTGCAACGGGCGAAGCGCATCATTACTGATAGTGTCTGTCGCTTTTGCTTGGCTCACGTGTTGTTGAACGTGATCAATTGCTGCTTCTAGTTTGCTTGTTACTTCTTTGCGGCGAGCTACCAGCATTTCATCATTTATGCCTCTTACGGTTTCGATTAGGCCCTGCACTTGGAAAATTTTGCCATAAGGACGCACATCGTTATAAATTGCTTCCAGCTTTTCTAATGCAGCATTGGCAACCTCAGAGGTTTTGAGTAGATGACGGTTTTTCGCAAACTCAATACTCAAGGCATTTGCTAGGCTTTGCCATGTTGAGAATTGTTTTTCATAGAAGACTTCTAGCTCTTCATAGTCTTCTTCAAATTCTTCTAAACCAGAACCTTGGCGTAAGAACTCGTCGATGAATTTATAGCTTCCTTGTTGCTCAACAAGTGAAGAAATCGAGATAATGCCATCTTCAATTTCATTTTCCCCAGGGAACTTGCCTGTAGTCGATTTCGCTTTGAAATCCTTTAGCTTAGCTAGCATGCCCTTAAGAAGCTGAAGAGCCTGCTCATGAAGGTCTTTCTCATTCGCTGGTGCATTTTTGTGGAATACAGATTTGTACAGCTTGGCTGCTTTTTTTAGGTTTGCTTCTGACTGCTGCTGAATACGACGAATACGTAAATTGGCACGCTTAGCATTTTTGTCTAGGTGGTCAAAGGCACTGCGTAAAGGCACGTCTTGTTGGTTTGCTTGCAGTGTGATTTTGTTTGCTACCGCTAAGCGAGCAATCATCAGGATGATTTCGTTATCGTTCCAACCAAACGGGCTACGTGAAAACTTCTTCACCATGTCACCAGCGGTAAGAGGGCGGCCATACTCATCACTGATAGAGATATGTTGCTCTAGCTCGAAAAGAGCACGAGGGTTTGCTTCTACGTCTGATAAGTCGATGTTTAGCTGGCTTAGGTCATCAACAATCAAGGTCTGTTGAATTTGTTGGCGAATGTCACCGTTATAAGGTTTAACAAACTTAAGTTTATTGAAGGTATCTTCAATCACTTGGCGGTAAGCATTGTCGATAATTGCAGTTGCGGTTGCACCTTTGGTATTGTAATTGTGACCTAGCAGATAGAAGTCGGATTGCTTAATGACTTCTTCTAACTCAGTGACAATGAGCTTACGTCGAGCGCTATTTTCCGCCGCTTTCGCACGAATGAGCAGTTCCATATCGGCATCACGACCTGCATTACGCTTGGTGTATTTCGCAGTTCGAATATAGGTACGTAACTCACCGAACAAACGAGACTTGTCTTGTAGTTTTATCAAGATTGAGTCTGAAGATTCGTTACCGCACACAGCATCGCTCATGTCATCGTAGCTGGCATCAATTGGTGAGATAACTTTTAGGTGTAGATCGTTATCAATCGAACCTTTTTCAAAAGGTTGACCGTTACAGTAACGTGATACAGGGAAATCTTGTTTGTTCTCTGGGTAACGGTACGTTTTACTGCTGCGTAAGATCTCTTCAAATAGGATCTTACTGAGTTCAGCCGTTTCATCTGATGTTTCGATGTCGGTGTTTTGAATCTCTTTCTCGATTTCTTTTTCTTCGTTAGTTAGAAACTTATATTCATCACCCTCACGAGCAATCAAGAGGTTGTTTTCTAACGCATCTAAGCTATCAGTGATGTCGATACGAAGCTGGCGTTTGTCTTGGTCTACTTCAGAGATACACAGCGTCACGATATTATCGATAGTCGACTTCATCTCTTCTACGTAACGAATCATAAATAGGGTTTGAAGAACTTGCACCGAGAACTCAGAAATAGAACTTTTTTCTGATGCTTGGTTAATGTCACGCACGACTGCTGTATCAAGGAACTTCTTAATAGAAGGGTAGAAGCTGTATAGCGGGATCAAACGACCAATGTCATCAGTAACAAATTGATTGGTAGCCGTTTGGAATGCTTCAATAAGTGAACGTTCACCTTTGGCTAGGTGCGTACCTGCTGCGCCTGCTTGAGAAATACCAGAAAACACCTTTTGGATAAGGTTGTATTGGTAAGGTGCAAATGGATAGCTTGATACGAAGTTGTCTGTTCCTGAGAAGTTTGAGAATTCGGCTTTGTTCGTTTGTTCAAAGCTTAACTGACTGCGAATGATGTCGCCTTTTTCATTGTATAAAGCGGCTAGGGCAGTTTGTGCAGGCGCTGTTTTATCCAATAGACGCTTTTCGATAACTTCATTTACGTTTGAGCTAGATAGCGAGATACGATCAAAGCGTTGTTGGATACGAGAGAAGTCGTTCTTACGTGAACCTTCTTGCATTTTACCTAGTACAGCATCGATGTCTTCTTGTGATGTTACGACTACCCATGCACGGCCTTCACAGATTGTGCCTAGGCTTTCCGTGATGGTTTGAAGCTTGAGCATCATTTGTGTGTTTTGACCAATGTACTGACCAATTTCATCCACAAAGAAGCTAATGCGGCGTTCAGGGCTGCCGTCTAGGTATTGTTTAACCCATTTACAGAAGTTTTGAATATCTAGGCTAAAGTTGTTTTCTAAGCGCTCTATCGCTTGGCGGCCTGCTTCTTCAGATTGACCTGTTACTTTAGCGAAGGCTTGGGCAAGGTCATCACGGTAGAAGTCATAAGAATCACGTTCTTCAAGCCAAGATGAACCAGATAGTTCTTCAAAAGCTTGGTGGAATTCTTGAAGCTTGCCACGTGCATCTAAGTCACGCTCAAGGTCTGCAATGTGCGCATGATCGCCAGAGTAGCCCATCTTTTCGTTAAAGACTTTTAGGAATACTTTTAAGATTGCGTCTTCTTTGTCGTCGGTGTCTGCGCGGCTATCGATGTTGAATAGGATAACGTTGTTTTCTTTTTGAATCGCACGACGCATATCGCCTAACAGCATTTGATCTTCTGCCAGTTTGTCTTCGAAGAAATCAATCGCTCGCTTTGTAACGCCATCATGTGTGGTTTCTACGTTTTTCAGTAGGTATGACATGATTTTGATAAAGTGAGATTTACCAGAGCCAAAGAAACCCGATACCCAAATACCAGACTTACCTGTTGCAGAGGCTCTTTTAGGGTCGTCTACTGAGGGCATGTAGTATTTGAAGAACTGCTCAATATGACCTTTAAGTTCTGCGGTGATGACATACTCGTCGAGTTCGACGAAGACGGTTTCATTCCCTACCTGATCGGCTTTAACAACACCATTGATTGGGCGCGAGATATCTTTGTTAAATAGCTGCTGTAACTGCATTTGATTTCCTAGCTAACTTTTTGTTTCAGAGAGTACTTATTTGATAACAGAGTACTTCTTCCGATTATGTTTAGTGCGACTACGTCTTTTAAGTGGACTCAAAGAAACGTTATGCCAGTTTAAAGGCTCGGTAATAGTTGTTTGATTCGATACGGCCAAATGGTTTAAGCGCCGCGCCATCATATTCACCTGGGTAGAACATTACAGTTGGAACTTGGCCTACTTTAGCGTGCAACGCATTGAGTAGTCCGTGACCTCGGACAATAGGCCAAACACTTCCCATGCCATGAAGCATGATAAAGTCACAATTATCTATGTTGGCTTCTTTCACTATGAATTCTGCAACGCGATTTTGCTCTAGTGGCCCTTTTAACGCTTTAAAGAGTGCTTCATCGCCTTTCGCAAATTGCATTTTGAATGACTTATCGAGTAGTCGGCGTGATTCCAGTAGCTTAATGATCATTTCGAACAAGTTGATGCTGGCAAAGGTGTAGCCTCTGTTTGACAGCTTCTTATCCAACAGTTCAATATGCTCGCGAACTGCCAGCTCATGCTCTGGCTTATAGTCGAAGATGTAGAAGCCGATCTCACCGCCAAGCTCCTTATTCTGAAGAAACTCATCACTTTCTAGGCGTGATTGGATGCTGTCTAAGCGTTGTTGTAACTGGAGCATTAGTAAATCTCCATAGCTTGGATGATGTCGTCTCTATTCATATCGACTAATAGCTGACGTACATCTGGCGTAATGTAAATGTTGGTGAGTACTTTGGTTTTTGTACTTTCTAAGAAGCCACCGTCTGTCATGACTTTGAATGCGACTTGGGCAATTTTGTAGGTTGAAGATTCCGACATATCAACAAAGTCAGGATAAATACGGCACTTATCTTCCCAGAAGTATTCCCAATCTTTCATATCGATATTTTCGCGATACATGCGTTTTGCATCCATCACAACAGTACGCATGAAGTCAGCAAGTAGTGGGGAGTTAATCAGTGTTGCAGCCATCATTAACTGTGCCGCTTCTTCGTGGTTGGCGTTAACCAAAGTTGATAGGAATTTATTTCCCAAGTTGGCAATGCGCTTTTTTATCGTCGCGGCATTACGTTTAGCCGATGCAGGAGAGCGCTTTTGAAGAATGTTTTGATCAACAATGGCATCATCCCATTGTTCTTTGCTTGGATCTGAAAGCAGTAACTCTGCGATAAGCTGAGCTTCTGTGATCATTAGACTGCCACCGATCAGGTCGCCAAGGTATTTTTTATGTTCTGCCATGTTTACGTCCTAATTGATGCTTTCAGTTTTAACTGTACTTGTAGATTCAGAGTAACCCGATGCAAGATGTAAGTTGTCGACACCATACAAGGTTGGTCTATTAGCAAGCCATAGTTGGTGTTCAGGTGTCGTTTGCGTTGCGTTCTCTGAGCAATCGACATTCCAACGTCGTAATAGGTAACCCGTTAATGCAGCGCGAACTTCAATGGAGAGTCGTCCATTCTTCATTGAGTAATCAAGTTCAATTGCTTTTGGGTAATCTACGTTATTCGGGTGAGGTACGAGTTCTAAAGGTACAAATCTCATCCACTGTTTATCTGCGAGCATGGTTTGAGTTTCGAGTACGGCGTTATCCGATAGTTCAGCTTTGATAATGCGGGAGATAACGAAGTCGCGGAACTCATTCGTTTGGCAATCATAAGCGCGAATGTGCCAATGTAATCCGTTATCAACAATAGAGTGGGGAACGACAGTTCGTTTTTTCTCGCCGCTAGATAGCGACACGTAACTTATCTTTACCGCTTTGTTGTTCAGCGCTGCTTGAGTAAGGACAGCTACGATACTGGTGTTAGGCGCGTTAAGTTGGCTTGGGGCTTCAAATGGAATGCCTAAGCCGTTAATAACACTGTCTTCACCTGAAAGTTGATTGGCTAGCTTGCCAAGCGTTTCATTTGTGTTGTGATTAAATAGAGGGACAAATGCTTTTGTTTGAAAGTATCTTTTCTCAGCGTTGTCGTAGGTAAGGTTATGGCCTGCCATCTCTTTGTAGAGATTGATATCGCGAGTGGCATTCGATAGTCCCATCTTAAAATGTTCTACAACTTCTGAACGCGTAAAGTGGCCGACAAACATCAATTTAAAGTCGATGTAAGCAAGCCTTTGTTTTTGTGCGTAGTTGAGATTATCCATGAAATCCATACTATTTTTAATTTGGGCATAGTATGAACCATTTTGGGTTGGACTTCAATTGTTGGGCCTGGTTACTTTATGCTTAACTGTTACTGATTTGTTCACTGCTATTGGTTAGAATAATAACCATACATGTATTCTGGATTACTAGTGGCGATGCAGAATTTAAAATCCAATTATTGAAGTAGTCTGATGCATTTAAGTACACATCCAGCGGTAAACTTGTGGAATAAACTATGGAAAAAGAACCAGTCTATCGTTCTATCACCAACCAACATTAGACTAGAATATTCCCCTAAAAGTTTAGAGATTCTGCTAGATTCGTTAGTAAATATATCCATTGAAAAGGGTTTGTTCTTTCATCGTTTAGTGATTGAAACTGAAGATAACGGTGTTGTCGTTTTGAAAGGTTATCGTCAATCAGATCTAATGGATTTTACTCAAAAGACGATTGATTCTTTGTTGCTTCTCATTGCGAGTAGTGATCGATGGCTAGCATATCAAGATTCCTTAGCAAAGCTTCACGCCAGAAATTGTTATTTGTCATCTTATGAATGGAGGCCTATAGCCTCGGCTTATCAGCTCGTGTGTAAGTTGCAGAATTTGGGTATATCGCCAGATCAATTCACGAGTCCTTTGCACAGAAGTGTCTATGAAGAGGCTAAATCACTTTCTTCGGAAAGCGTAAGTGAACTAGGGCGAAATCTGCACAATGAACAAGTGACACCACTATTAGTCTCCAAATACAAACGCTTCTTTGATGAGGTAGAGAAAAACCCATTAACAGACAAGCAAAGAATTGCTTGTGTAACTAATGATGATCACAACCTTGTTATTGCAGGCGCTGGTACGGGTAAAACGGCAACGTTAGTGGGTAAAGCTGGCTATCTCATTCAAGCGAACATAGCTAAGGCTGAGAACATACTAATGCTGGCATTTGGTAACAAAGCAGCGGCTGAGATGAACGAACGTATAAAAGATCGTATTCCAGCTAATGCTGATCACCTAAAGGCAAGTACATTTCACGCTCTAGGTAATGACATCTTAGCAAGGCATCACGGATTTAAACGTTCAATTACATCTTTTACGGAACAACCACATCAGTTCACGAAGTTTATTGACGAGACGCTCAGTGATTTGGCTGAGCAAGACCCTCTATTTAAATCAGCTTTGGTCAATTATTTTTCAAGCCTGAGCACACCAGGGAAATCCGATCTAGATTTTGATTCTATTGAGGAATACAACGAATTTCTGACAAGTTGCCGTTTGATTACGTTGAACAATGAATGGGTAAAAAGTGTAGGGGAGCTGAGGGTTGCTAACTATTTGGCATTGAGTGGCATCAAGTACGAGTACGAAGCCGATTACAAATTTAACACCAGAAGCGTCGATCGACGCCAATATCAACCTGATTTCTATCTGCCTGATGTCGATCTCTACATTGAATACCTTGGGTTAGATGAGAATAACAATACAGCGCCCTATATCGATAGAGATGAGTACTTAGCAAGCTTAGAGTGGAAACGCGAGCTACATGAGTCGAAAGGCACTCGTATGCTTGAACTGTACACATATCAACTCCAAAAAGGTCAATTGCAATCATCTTTAGAAGCTGCATTAAACGAGTATGAAGTGCTCACCCAACCTGTAGAAGTCGATGCATTGTTCAAGCAGCTTAAGGAACAAAACGAAAGTCAATGGCAAGGTTTTATCGACCTACTACAACGTTTCTTAGGCTTGTATAAAGAAGGGCAGTTTGATTCAAACACAGTGCGAGATGAATATCGCGGTGGAGGCTATGATATTGAGAGAACGGAAGCCTTCTTGCGGATTTTTGAGCCAATTCTAACGGTGTATCAGGAGCACTTAGCTAATACAGAATGTATTGATTTTAGTGACATGATCTCTGAAGCGACTGATATTATAGAAAAAGGTCGTTTTCATCATTCGTATACTCATGTTTTGGTTGATGAGTATCAAGATATCTCTGGTGGTCGTTATAAGTTACTTAAAGCGCTATTGGCTTCAAAGCCAAACATTCGTTTATTCGCTGTAGGTGATGACTGGCAATCCATTTACCGTTTCAATGGTGCCGATTTAGCGTTATTTACTGAATTTTCCGCCGTGTTTAACCCTGCCACAGCCGTTCCTTTGGACAAGACCTTTCGCTTTAATGACAAAATTCATGAAGTGAGCAGTCGTTTTGTAATGACAAACCCAGCTCAAATCAAAAAAGAGATTTCCACTCACGCTATGTTAGATGCACCTGCTGTCAGGTTGGTTGATGTAAAGAAAGATATGGAAAATATCAAGTCGATTAGCAGTGTGAAGGAAAGGAAAAATCAAGCATATGTGATTACTTTACAGCGTGCTTTAGCTACGTTAAATCGCACAGCCGATAGAAAGGGTGAAGTCGCTTCTGTTCTCATAATTGGACGTTTTCGCCAAGAGAACACCTCGCAGTTGAAAGGCATTAATGTTGAGAAGTTTTCGTATACAAATTTGGATATTAGCTTTGTTACAGCCCATGCGAGTAAGGGGCTAGAGGCTGACTATGTAATTCTATTCGGTGTTGATACTGGTGTATTTCCTTCGACGAGGGAAAACGACGAGCTTATCGATCTAGTTTTGCCAAACAAGGAAAGCTTTATCCATGGTGAGGAAAGACGGTTATTTTACGTAGCGTTGACTCGAGCGAAGCACTTTGTTTATGTATTATTCGATGGCGATAAGAGCAGCCCATTTTTGTCTGAAATGGCAAAGTTTGGCTTGCAGTTTGTAGATAATAAATTGGCACCACAACTTGCAAAGTGGAACTGTAGTCAGTGTAAGACAGGTGAACTTCGTCCGTTAACTACCAGATACAATAAAACTTTGTATAAATGCTCACACTCACCAGCCTGTGATACGTTGGTCAATAGTTGCAAGCATTGCAACTCTCCCTTAGAAACTCATGCAGAAGGGTTTAGACGTTGTCGAGGTTGTGGTGAAATCGAGATAGGGTGCTTACGTTGTGGCATCGGTACGATGGTTGCACGCTGTGAGAATGATCCTAATCGAGAGACGTTTTATGGCTGTAATCGCTTTAGGAGAGGGGCTGATGACTCATGCGGGGAAAACATTAAGATTGGGGCTTATGAAGAAAGGATGTATCGGGCAGGCACCCTGGCCGATAACAACTTAGTCAATAATGGATGAAAAATGTTTATTGGAATTTGGAATAATCCAGTATTAGTTCGAATCATAGACAATTGAAATGAGGAGGCCAAATGCTCCTCCTCATGAAAGTTAGACTTGAGGAACTATCTGTGGGCTGAGTCGGTCTATTAGCTCAACGTGTCCTCCGAATATTCTAATACTTAAAGCATCAATGATCACACCATTAGCAACTTGGAGTAGATCTAATTGCTCAAACTTTTTCTTACACTCTTCAATAATTTCAAGCTTGCGAGCGGTATTTAACTCAAATCGATATTGAGGATGCCCATTCTGGTCTTCGTATAGAATGACGAGATACTGGGAGTTGCTATCAAACAACGACTTGAAAATTTCGAACAACTCTTCGACGCGCTCAGTATCCTCAGGTAAAAAAGAGAATGTTTGGTTACCAAAATCAAAATCTTCGATTCTCAAATTGTTGATAAGCGTTAGTGCTACCATGTGACAGATTAGCCTAGGGGCTTGAATGTAGTTTAAATCAACGGGAGTTTTTTCTGATATATATAACTTTAGGTTTTCGTTCTTTCGGTAGTGAATAAAGGCAAGCTCAAGAGCTTCGTCTATATTGAATTTTATCATGTCCGAACACCAAGAAATTGAATGAGCAACTAACAGGCACCGTGAGAACCGTGCCTGCAAACAAAACAGGTTTTTTTAACGATAAGCATCTAGCAGATAAACGTTGTGATAACCTGGCAAAAGATTGGTTTCTACCATTACATCGAAATAGATATCCTCTCCAAGAACAAGTGACTTGAAGAAGTGAAATCCAAGTAACACGTTATCAATTTTGTTGACTGATAATTTAGTCTCTTGCTCGAACTGCTCTTCGGTTATCTTTGGATTACGTCTAATCGCTTGCAAGGATTCTATAACGATCTTGATACTTTTTTCTGGTAAAGACGGTTTTAGAGTATTTGCTTCCATGCAAAAAGAGCTATCAAAAGGGTAGTGGTCGTCTAGATAATCTACATGTAACTTAAGAACATCGGGATTTGATTTGTCCATACTTAAACTCCTAGATATGGCTAAGACTCATTAAAATTGAAAAGAGTAAATGCACCACCAGACGGTAGCGTATAGCCTGAGACTCAAGGAGGTTTATAAATATACGGGTTCAGTCTGTTCATTTCGCTCTCCAAATTTATGATAAAAACACAGTTCACTAAGCCCGCAATAGCGAGCTAACCTACTAGAATTTTTATTGCTTATTTGGATATGCGATTTATGAAATGAACATATCTAGGTTTATACTGATTATCATAGAATCTTTTTATAAATAGACAATCAAAAAAATATCTTCATAAGTAATTTTCTCTATGCCATTGTTTAATATATTATTTTTTATAAGTAATTTGTGTTCTAGTAGCCGTGGTAGTTTATTTAATCAATAAAAATAGGCTGTGAATAATTCTTCAAATCATGATTTGGTGACTCATAAGACGACGTTGTTGGCCTGGAAAGGTTAGTTAATACTGTTTTTAATCACCTTCGAATGCTGACCTATGGTTTGTTTACCAACGATCGTCCTATTGTTACAGGTTCGGCAGTTTTTCTCAGATGATAGTTTGCAATCATACAAGTGTTGATCAACGGTCAGTAGATACGAACTGTTAGTGGTTGTTGTGTCCTAGCGTTTGCTGCTGAAACTGGTAATGCTGCGTAGAACGAGTGGGTTAGAAAGGCTATATTATCGATGTTCAACAAGCGGATTATGTTGTTAATGCTGTTCTAACTTCAAAAAAGAATATAAGTGATAATAGATAGAATTAAATTAGTTCTTGAAAAGATGAGGAGCAGACGAGGTTCGGGTTAAGTTGCAAGAATTTGGCTATGAGCTGCCGCCTGGCTTTGGTTTTAGGCAGCATGTGACCTTGAGTTTCGATACGAAAAAGAAGGTGGTGATTGAAGTGGCAAAGCGAGGTGCGGCAGAAGGTATATTGAAAGGCAGAACGACTGACAGTTCCGTTAGAGAAGGCGATTTGTTCCAGAACAGTGTTGATCCCGATGGTAATTAATAATGATCATTGATATCGATCACTTTGTTCGGATCAAAGCCCTCGACTAATTCAATTCCACAATATCCTCTCTGATTCGTAGAGTATCTGATACCGCAGCTTATGAAATCGTTGCTGTCATGATTATGACCATAAAGCCAAATTGAGATTTTCTCTGCTAGTTCAGAAAACTCATTACAATCAGAGGCAAAAGCAGGGTTTAGAGGTGAGCCTTTAAATTTGGGCTGTATAGCTTTAGCAGTCGGAAGATAATGAGTAACGATTATATTCTTTTTTTCAGCAGATGCCTTCACTGAGTTATAGAGCCAGAGCCTAGATTCGGCATGTAGTGCCGCAGCAATTTCGGGGGTGAAATACTGATCTTTATAAGTGATTTTTCGGTAGTCATTGATTGCATTTCGCGCGTAATGCATTGAAAGAGTAGCGTTGTTTCCCAGATTGAAATCTGTCCAGAATGTAGCTCCATGAAATCGGACATCACCAAACACAACACTTTCATTTTCAAGAAAATGCACATTTGGATATTGGCTAGCTTTGTCGCGACACTCTTGAATTAAATCATCAAATTGAGTGAAACCGTAAAACTCGTGATTTCCCAGTATGTAGATCACGGGCATGTCGAACTGAGAAGCCCAATCAATCCCCCTAGATCCAGCATGAATATCCCCACTCAAAACCACAATGTCAGCATTAGTTTTAGGAACATCCATTGAGCCAAATTCTAGATGTAAATCAGAAAGATGTAGAATCTTCATTAGGAGTTCCTTAACGAAAAATATCGGTGATATCCTTCAGAAGACGATAGTTGTAGTGGAGCTTGATGTCAACGACGGTTTAACCGACAGAGCTGAAGAGAAGAGTCGGTGTAAGCACCGACTGATTTTTAAGGTGCCGCCTTCGGCGAAGGGGCGAGTTAGTTGTATTAGTTAGTCTTTCTTCTTGCCTGGTTTTACTGGTCTTCCTTTTGCTGCTTCGAAAGCTTGTCTTGTATGTGAAACTGTATTTGTTGTTGCTGATTCAGAGAGTGGAACTAGTAGTAATTCATCACAATTCATCATTCTTGGTGCTCTATGCTCTGCTATTTCATTTTCTTTCTGAGCTTTGGTTTTTCCTGCTCCTGCTCTAGCGCTTCTAGCGTGCACATCGTATTTTTTATCTAGTTTTTGAGCTATTTTGTCATTTTCGTACATCTCAGTATTGAATGATTTTTTTTCGTAGCCAAGTTTTTCGAGAATCGATTCTAGTCTCACAGTAGCTTGCTGAATATCTTGAGCTTCGTCTGCTCGTAATTCATCTGTATGTTCTATAGCTTCAATCCACTCACACAACTCGTGTATAGATAATGCACACTGGTGAATCTCCGTATCGCCAAAAATCGTAGCGCGACCTCGGAGCTTTGCTGCTCTATCTGCTTTGTTCACTTCTATAGCTGCCCTGCAATATTTTTTGATTTTCTGGTATTCACGCTGCTGCAGGTTCATGATGTCTACATTATCTATAAAATACTGAGTTGAGCACTCTGATTCGAGTTCAACCTCACTTGGTATCTTAGTTACTTTTCGCAGATCGACTTTGATGATTGACTGAGATTTCGATTTGGATATTATTTTCCCATCATAACTGTACTCTGTAACGATAGCTCTCACATCAACTATATTTGAGCCAGGTTTCAATTTAGGACAGTTGTAAGAAACTGAGAAATTTTCTTTTTTTGGTTCAATGGAAAGCGCGTTGTTTACCTTTTTAATTGCTTCCTGAAGTGTCACTTTAATCACCATTTATTATTTTTATTATTAGTGTATATAAATAATTTAGCGTCAGTTTATATTGCTGTCAACATATATTACTATCAATTTAGAATATTAT
>NZ_JBFRKT010000043.1:0-45895 GCF_041469545.1 Vibrio sp. 10N.286.49.C3 | reverse complement strand
GATTGGTTGTATTGCTTCCAGTTGGTTGTTTTGTAACGAGGTTTAGGCATAAGGCTACGAGAGAGAGTGGTGGTAGCTGATCAGATCGTAGGTTCTTGATTTAGTTCCACTGAATTACGCAACAAAGCCCATAAAGATCGACACAGGTGACGCCTTCAATACGCTTGGCTTGCTCAAATAAGGGTTTGTTAGCTTCAGAGCGATGCTGAGAAGGGTGGGCGAATAGCACTAAGACTCGATTTTTCGACATATAGCCCTCTTTGTCCATTAACGAATAATATTTATTGGAATTATAGATATACAATAATAGAAGAATGGTTGAACAACAACGAATTAGCCCATACTTATCTAGTTAGATGCGCGTGTTTTTAGGGACTTGATTTTATAAAACACCCGTCAATTTGAGTATTTCCGGCACACGCAGCCGATGACTGCGTAAAACTAATTATTCGCTAATAATAAAAGCGAATAGGTGCACTTTATGTCACCGTTGAAGGCTAACGTAAATAATTCAATCACCCTACATAGTACGACAATGAATAAAGGAAAAACTATGAGCACGGACTTGCGTCAACAATGTAATTTGCTGCTTTCTGGTCACTTCGATCCAACACCAGCACAAACCTTCGCGCAAATGGCTGAATGGTGCGAAACACATGATGTGGCGCACGACACCTACGGTGATGGCGATTTTATTGAGAGTTTTGAAAGCAAAGTGGCTGATTTGCTCGGCTATGAAGCCGCCGTGTTTGTGATTACTGGCACAATGAATCAACCGACAGCGTTAGAGATTGCTTGCCAAGAAAAAAGAAATCCTTTGGTGGCGATGCACGAATCCAGTCATATTATGCGCCATGAACGCCAAGGGTATCAGCTCCAGAACCGTTTCAATGTACTTCCGGTTGGTAATGTATTTCGCACTTGGAATGTCGACGACTTAAAGGCTTGGCCTGATGAGATTGCCGCGGCATTGTATGAACTACCGATGCGAGAGATTGGTGGTCAACTGCCTGAGTGGGAAGAGCTTGAAGCGATAAAGCAGTACTGCAAAGAACAATCGATTCATCTGCATATGGATGGTGCTCGTTTGTGGGAGTGCGGCCCGTATTATCAAAAGCCATATAGAGAGATCGCGAAAGGGTTCGATACGGCTTATGTTTCGCTCTACAAAGGGATAAACGGTCTTGGTGGGTCACTCCTATTAGGTGACAAGGCTTTCGTAGCAAAAGCTTCAGCATGGATGAAGCGTCAGGGCGGAAATGTTTATCATCGCACGCCTTACGTGGTTTCGGCAGCAATGCAGTTTGATCAACGGATTGAGTTGATGCCTGCATTGTATGAGCGTACCAAGCAAATCTATCAAATCTTACAAGATTACCCGCAGTTCAAAGTGAACCCGCAGCAACCCCAAGTAAACATGCTTCACCTCTATTTACCGGTGGGTTTTGAGGATGGCATTATCCTGCGCGACAATATAGCGAAGAAGCACAAGATTTGGATAGGAAACCCAGCGATCAGCGAACTGCCTACCCAATGTAAGATTGAATGGTATGTGGGTGATAACTTACTAAACTTGCCAGATCATGAGCTGATCGACATTCTAGACTTTATTAACGAAGAGCTGATTTAATTAACTAAGAGTTGATTTGATCGCAGAAGAATTGAATTAATTACAGTAGAAGTGATTTAACTGAGATGAATACAGGACATGTTTCCTGTATTCATTTTTACGCCGATAGGATGGCGGGGTCTTGTTACATGTATTGGTTGATGTACACGTCGACTAAAAACATGAATACAGGCACTGTGCTGAGAAGTCCGAAGAAGACGATTGGCACCCAGTTTTTCATTTTCTTTTTAGGTTGCTCAGTGTTGTTCATAAATTCGGCCTTAAATTAGTTGTTGTAGCTGTTTAGCTTTGTGATACTAAAAATCTACGAACATGGTATCAAATAAAATCGATGATCCCTATGCGGATTTGGCGTTTCGTGGTGTGTATCAATCACAGGAAATGTAGGCGATTCATAAGCGGTTCATAAAGACTCAATAATAATGAACCTATTAGAACAAGTATTGCCTTACTCGGCATATGAAATAAACAGTATTCAAAGATTTGGAGAAGACAACATGAGAACAATAGGAAACATCATTTGGTTTCTGTTTGGTGGCGTATTTATGGGATTGGCATGGTGGTTCTTCGGACTGCTCGCATTCCTCACCATCGTTGGTATTCCATGGGGTAGAGCGTGTTTTGTAATGGGTAATTTCTCATTCTTCCCATTTGGTCAAGAAGCGATTTCACGTGATGAATTGACCAATGAAACTGACATCGGTACCAGCCCACTAGGTCTGATTGGTAACATCATTTGGTTCTTATTTGCTGGAATCTGGCTAGCAATCGGTCACATCATGTCAGCAGTAGCGTGTTTCATTACTATTATCGGTATTCCGTTTGCGATTCAGCACCTTAAGCTTGCGGTTATCTCATTGGCGCCAATCGGTAAAACGGTCGTCGACAAGCGTGAAGCAGAGGCGGCACGAGTAAGAAACTACAAGGGTTAAGACTACAGCTTAAGCCTTATATAGAACTGAAAAAGCACATCACATGATGTGCTTTTTTGTGCCTCGTTTTCGATCTAACGATGCCCCAATCTCACAAACACTCACTAGATACTAGTTCCACTAGACATTGTTGAACAAGACTTCAAGCCTAAGGGTGATGTTGGCTTCTTCGGTATGTTTCTCATAGGGCTCTCGTTCCCATTGGTAGCGCGGAATCAATTCGTAGAACAGCCATTCTTTCCAAACGTTTTCTCGGTAGGTTATCGACACCTGTGAGTATTCGTAGTGGTTATACGGCACGCTGGTTGCTGCAATCGTCGCGCTGTATTGCAGAGCTTGGTCTTGAGAAAGATAGTGATACAAAGTTAGCCCCGTACCGTACTCCCAGCCTTTAAGGTCGTCGTTATAACCTGCAAAGTTCGACCATCGCGCTAAGAAGTCATCACTCAAAGAAAGATCAAAATCGATATCGGTGAACTCGCCAGTTTCTTGCTTTTCTTGATACACACGTTGGGTCAGCCTGAATACGGCATCGGTAGTGAGAGGGTAGGTAAAGCGATAACGAGCTTCAATACGCGGACGCAGTGTCGCTTTAATATTGAAGCTACTGTAACCCTTCGCATAAGCATCGTAACGAAGGCCGAGTGCGCTCTCTAATTCCTCTGAATCTTGTGGAAAGAAATCAAAGAACTCTTCATCGCTGACAGATTCGTAGATTAATTTTAGGCGCTTACTCGCAAAGGGAAGATGTAAACGTGCGTTGAGCTTGGTTGAGTAGTCGACGTCACCACCTTCTGAGTAAATAAAATCGTTGTACCAACGGACAGAAGTGCCCGCTCGAGCATCTTCGGTAATGCGGTCATCGACAAAGAAACTGTCAAACCATAATGCGGGTTGGCAAAATTTACTGTTTAGGTAGTGATAGGCTTTTTCGACAGGGGCGTCTTCTAGCGGCTGACTGTGGCACTCATTTTGTTCCTCTACTTGAGCGGAGTGGGTAACGAGTGAAGCTAATAATGAGGTGCTAACTATCCAACGACTCAATGGAACCTGTTTGTCATTCTATATATCAATAGTTTAACTATAACCAAGCGATCGCAACAATGCGACTTTTTAGTGGTGAGCAGTGAGTGATTAGTCACTACTGATTAGTGATGAGGGTAAAGATCTGAAAGGTATCGGACAGATAAAAAAACGGGCTCAGAAGGTGAGCCCGTTTGTGTTAGCTGTTTATTTTTAGCAAGAGCCGCATGTTTCTAGCTCGAATAACTTGTCGCTAGATTACATTGCCGCTTCGAAGATCGCTGAGATTTCTTCATGAGTCGCTTGTTTAGGGTTAGTGAAACCACAAGCGTCTTTTAGTGCGTTGTCAGACAGAGTCGGGATGTCTTCTAGCTTAGCACCAAGTTGAGCAATACCTGTTGGGATGTTCACGTCATTTGCTAGTTGAACAATCGCGTTGATAGCTGCTTCTGCGCCTTGCTCTGCTGTCATGCCTTCAACATTCACACCCATTGCTTTTGCAACATCACGTAGACGCTCTGGACAAACTTGCGCGTTGTAGCGTTGAACGTGTGGTAGCAAGATAGCGTTACATACACCGTGTGGAAGGTCGTAGAAACCACCCAGTTGGTGCGCCATTGCATGAACATAGCCAAGAGAAGCGTTGTTGAATGCCATGCCAGCCATGAACTGCGCGTAAGCCATTTGCTCACGAGCTTCAATGTCTTCACCGTGCGCTACGGCTGTTCTTAGGTGTGCTTGCACAAGTTCAATTGCTTTAATCGCTACTGCGTCTGTGATTGGCGTTGCTGCGATAGAAACGTAAGCTTCGATTGCGTGTGTCAACGCATCCATGCCAGTTGCAGCAGTTAATGATGCAGGTTTAGCAAGCATCAACTCAGGATCGTTTACTGAGATAAGTGGTGTTGTGTGCTTATCAACAATAGCCATTTTAATGTGACGAGCTTCGTCAGTAATGATGCAGAAACGCGTCATTTCAGAAGCTGTACCTGCTGTGGTGTTGATAGCAATCAATGGCATCATTGGCTTTTCAGACTGGTCTACGCCTTCGTAATCTGCAATTTTGCCGCCATTAGAGGCAACCAGAGCGATACCTTTTGCACAGTCATGTGGCGAACCGCCACCTAGTGAAACAACGAAATCACAATCGTTGTCAGTCAGTAACTCAAGACCATCGTTCACGTTAGTGATGGTTGGGTTTGGTTGAGTGCCGTCGAATACAACTGCGTCTACGCCACGCTGGCTAAGAAGGTCTTGTACCTGCTTAACTACGCCAATTTGGTTCAGGATCTTATCAGTAACGATCAGACCTTTTTTAAAGCCTTGAGACTGAATGCTATCAGCAGCATCCTTCAGACAGCCAGTACCCATGAAGTTGATTGTAGGGATGTAAAATGCAGTAGACATTGGAAAACTCCGTTAATTATGATTTTTAATTTCCTACATGTTGTCGGCATTCAAGTGGTCGACCATTGATCTGGAACAACTTTGATTCCGAACTACCACTTTGTGGTTGGTCGTTGTGATAGGGCTCATATAGCAATCGTTTTCATGGTTTTTGGCTGTGTTCTTTGTCAGTAATGGAAAGCGAACTATTGATTTAATAACAGAATTGCGTTCCATGACCATGAAAGTAAAGGCTATTCACTCAACGTCGGTTCAAGTTCAGTTTGTGTCGATGGTTTGCGTGAGTCATCGTTAGCTTCAATTTGAGGTTGCTGAGACTCATCGGTATCTAAGGCGTCAGAGGTGTCTTCTGGTTGTTCATCATAATACTTAACAAGGAATGGGGTGAGCATGACGGATGACGGTAAGAAGTGCTTCATGGTACCTCCCGGTACTTAAGTGTATTTCTTGTATGGTATTGGTTTAATATGTGGCAAAATTTGCGATACATCATGACTTGTTGCTTGTTTTCTATAAATTCTTAGAACTATATTCAGGCTCACAAAATTGACAGTAGAATGCACATCTGGCCTTTGAGGCAACGAGAAAATAAATACAAGCACTGCTCAACCGCGCGAATAATAGGACATAAAATGAAGTACGATTGGATATTCTTTGATGCAGATGAAACCTTGTTCCACTTTGATGCTTTTCAAGGAATGAAGCTGATGTTCTCCCGTTTTGGCGTGGACTTTAGCGAACAGGATTATTCAGTTTATCAAGAGGTTAATTTGCCGTTATGGGTCGATTACCAAGATGGCCGTATTACGGCTGCACAACTGAAGCACGCGCGTTTTGAAAGCTGGGCAACAAAGTTAGAGACAACCACGGCAGCACTAAACAGTGCGTTTTTAGCCGCAATGGCAGACATCTGTTCTCTGCTTCCTGGTGCAAAAGAGTTGATGGAGTCGTTAAAAGGCAAAGTGAACATGGGCATCATCACCAATGGTTTCACAGAGCTGCAGTCAATCCGTTTGGAACGAACAGGAATGACAGACTACTTTGACCATGTGATCATTTCTGAGGAAGTCGGTGTCGCTAAACCAGACGCGGAAATTTTTGAGCATGCGCACAAGCTGATTGGATTGCCATCAAAGCAAAGAGTATTGATGGTCGGGGACAACCCACACTCTGATATTTTAGGTGGCTTGGATTTTGGTATTGAGACCTGTTGGTTGAACCGCCAAGAGAAAGCGACGCCAGCAGGAATTAACCCTCATTATCAGGTCAAGTCTCTGGCTGACCTGCAAGCACTTTTGTTGGCATAATTGCTAATTGCTAATTGCTAACTGCTTTTAGAATTTTGAGTAAATGATTGATAGCCGAGTACAGTTATGTGCTCGGCTACTTATTTTTACTCACTGCAACTTATCGATAGTGGTGTTTAAGCCTACCTTTGCTTAAGCTCGCTTTGATTACCTAATTACAATAAAGAGAAGGAAGAGGCGTGCTGAAATCTCATCGCCATAGCTGCTACGGCATTGCTGCCATTTTACTATGGAGCTGCTTAATTGCATTGTCTCGTAGTGTGTCAGAACAACTGGGCCCAATTGGTGGTGCTGCCAGTCTTTATACAGTGAGCTCACTGTTGTTAGTCTGTGTTATGGGGTTACCTAAGCTGTCGCGCTTCTCTAAATCGTATTTGATGATCGGTGGTGCCTTATTCGTTTGCTACGAAATCTTCTTGGCTCTGGCTTTAGGAATGGCAAATAGCCGACATCAAGCCTTAGAAATGGCCGTTATCAACTACCTATGGCCTGCACTAACGGTGTTGTTTGCGGTGCTGTTGAGTGACAAAAAGATCAACTGGTTGGTTTATCCAAGTATCGTCTTAGCGTTTTTTGGCGTGGCTTGGAGTATCAGCGGCGATCAGGGGCTTTCTGTCGAGCAAATCGCGGCTAATATTGCGACCAACCCTAAAACCTATTCGATGGCATTCTTCGGCGCGATTATTTGGGCGGTATATTGCAATTACACCCAACGCGTTGCTAAAGGGCAGAATGCGATTGTGCTTTTCTTTATCGCTACTGCGATCACTCTGTGGATCAAATACGCATTGAGTGATGAAACCGGCATGGTGATGACTTCAAGTGCTGCGATTGACTTAGTGCTTGCTGGGGCTTGTATGGGCGCTGGTTACGCGCTTTGGAACACGGCGATTCTAGGTGGCAACATGGTGTTTTTGGCAACCATGTCTTACTTTACGCCAATCTTCGCGACGTTACTTTCCTCGATGATTTTGGGCTTGTCATTGACCATGACGTTTTGGCAGGGCGTATGTATGGTAACTGTTGGTTCACTGGCTTGCTGGTGGGTAACCAGAGAAAAAAAGCCGACGGTTAAGGCGTCGGCTTCTAAAAATGTTCATTCTCAGTCTTAATTTGCGCTTATATATCAGTGCGGGAATTTCCTAATCTTCAATCAATATTCCATTTCTTCCTTGGTCTTTTACTTTGTAGAGTGTTTTATCTGTTTTTTGGATCAGCTCTTCATTGGTTAGATTTAAAATATCAAAGTGTGTGAATATCGCTCCACCAACCGAAAGAGTTAAGCGATCACTGCATTTAGACTTCTTGTGGCTGATATTTAAATCATGCACACCGGATAAGAGCTGAGAAGTTTTTGCTAGCAACGCGTTTTTTGTTTCACCCGTACATAAAACTAAAAACTCGTCACCGCCAAATCGGAATACCTTAAAAGATTCTGCTGAAAAATGATGTTTAAGCTGTTTTGATATGGTAACCAAAACCTCATCCCCTTTCACATGACCGTAGCAATCATTGAATTGTTTATAGTAGTCAATATCAATTAATAGTAACGCGTAGGGTTGTTCTATTTCTACAGTATCACGCCACTGTGTGATGGATTCTGCCAAGGTTAAACGGTTAAATAACTGACTGAGTGGATCTAAATTCATCAGTGTTTTGAGCGTCATTTTTTGTTCTTCAAGTTGTTTCTTTTGCTGCTTATTCTGAAGATCAATGGATAAATAAGAACCCAAATGTTTCATTAAAGATAAGTGATGTTCTTGGTATGCGTTGGGCTCAATGGATTGGACGGTAAGAACACCAAGGCGCTTACCCTCAAGAATGAGCGGCAGCATGATAACAGACGAGTAGTCTTCTTTAGTTACACCAGTTAAAGCGTGCTCACCGAGTGGTTTATTTAATAGTTTGTTCAGTGCTGCTTTTGTAAATGCACCATGACAGAAAGGTATTCTGTTATTAATGCAATATGCACTTAATGTCGCTTGTTTTGTACAGTCGACAGTGAAAGGTTCGAGTGTAACACCCAGGTCTAAATAAATTTCATAGGTCAGTTGTTGTGTATTTTCGTTATACAAAGCTAGCCCAAGAGACTCAACTGGCATCACCTTTTTCAGATCTTCGTGAAGGCGTTGCATCATATCGGTGAGGTTTGAATGTGAACTTAAATACTCACCAAATGAAGTAATTAAATCTAAATCTGTTGTGAAAGAGTGTGCTTTCTCTAATGCGGGGCGTTCTGAGTACAGTTGATACAATTGAAAAACGGCTTCGTTATTACTCTCGGAAAGGTTCTGGAATGCTATTGACTGAAGTTCAAAGGCCTTCTCAACTATCTTAGATTGTTGGGCTTCCGTTGCTTCTTGGCGACTAAAATTAAATAGTGATGAGGCGAGTTTTTGTAGTGATGTAGCGTTGCCATATTTGTTTCCTAAAGATATAGCACGGCTTAAATATGGCTCAAGGATATCGTTTCTTTCATGCTCTATTGCACATGAACAGTAATTTTTTAAAGTTTCGATTAAGTAAAAATTGTCGCCCAGTAATTCACAGATTTCAATTGCAGTCTTAAAAGAAGAGAGTGCTTCATCAATCTGGTTGATAGATTGAAGGTGTTCTGCATAGCAACTGTGGTAAAAGTAAGTACCAATAAGACTAGGGTGTTTATTGAGTAGTTCTCGACATAAAGTGAATTTTCTTTCGGCCTCGGCTTTATTACCTAGCGTTGAATCAATGATAGCAAGGTTACTTAATATTGATCTCGATGAAGCTTGAAGAGAATTTTTTTCTATTTCCCATGCGAGCTTGCAATAGTACTGAGCTTTTGAATAATCTTGGGTTTCTAAAAAAATGTAACCTAAATTATTATATATTCGAGTTAGGAGGCGTTCATTGTTAACGGCTTTTGATGCACTTGCTTTAGTTAGAGAAATAATGGCTTTTGAATAACAGCCTAATCGTATGAGAGCAACGCCAATAGAGTATTCTATGCAGAATTTAATGTCGTGAATATTGGATATTTCACTTCGATGTAGTGCTTCAGTTAGATGTTCAAAGGCTTGATGTACTTGCCCCAATTTTAATAACCGTGATCCTGTACAAAAATAATCAACGGCGCTTGGGATTGGTAGGTCATTTTCAGAGGCAAACTCTCTTATTTTAGCCTCAATCGTAAGAATACTTGCTTCATTAGGAGCTTCAACTATGTCGTTTATTTTTTCACTTAAAAAATAATTAAAGTGCTTAGAAGGGGTCATGTCACGATCACTAAAATAAGATAATCTCGTATTGTACGAAGGGGCGAACAAATTTGAAAGTAAAACTTATAATATAAAAGTGATGTATAAAGGTTACTAGGGACCAGGCCATTAAGCCGTAATATTTAAATTCAATTGAAGCTCATAAGGCATTTTAGATAAGCGTCGCTTTAATTGATGGCGTGTTCGTTCAATATCATCAACCGTAATCGCATCTTGGTCGTTAGTATGAATATCAACATTGACTCTTAGTTCCGGGCCAACCTTAGTCACACCCATTAGCTCCAAATCTTGCTCCGCATCTTTGTCCACAGCGACAACATTCTTATCTACCGCGTCACAAATATCTTTGGTTGCCGACATCATTAGCAGTTCACGCATTGCTTCACGTAACATGTCGAACGGCATTTTGATAAAGTAGAAAGACATCAGCAACATCATCATTGGATCGGCATATACCGCGTATTCAGCAAACGGAGAGTAAGCCACCAACCAAGCAACAACGAAACCTGCCGTAACTGCCACACTCAACAGCGTATCCATTTGCCACTGTTTAGACTCAGCTTGAATCAAACCTGAAGAAATACGTTTGCTCTTGTTAGCGATGTACCACCAAGCGTAACCACAACCCAATACGTTGAAAATACCAAACAGAGTTGCGATAGAAGCATCGACTTCACGACCACCTGTCATCAGAGCACCAATCGCAGAATAAAGCGAATAACCGACCACAAGCAGAATCACAATCGCTTTAATCGCGATTACGATCGGCTCAATGATTGCTCGACCGAACGGAAACTCCCTGTCTGATGGGCGATTAATGTATTTCGAAGCAGCTAGTGACAATAAAGTTAACAGTAAACTGATAAGAGAATAGACACCGTCAAATACTATGACTAGAGAGCCAACGAGAAGACCCAACACCAATCCGCCAATTGCGAAGCCTGATGCTAAAAGGGCTGAGAACAAGAGTACTCGGTTTTCGTTTTGGCTTTTCCTGTCACACATAATATTTTCCAGATGTTTTTGATAACTTCATTGTTCTAATATTGAGCTAGCTTTACAAACTTTATCTGATGACGTTTATATGTCGGTAACCCGTTTTACATTCAAGTAGTTATTATTCAATGGCTTAGTGGTGAATTTTGGTGTCAGTAAAGTTGACGATGACTGTTTTCTAGAGATGGTGTGCAAGTAAAATAAGATCGCTTATGATTAATAAAACAGATTGGTTGCAAGCGTTTTATCGAATTGTGTTATTTGGCTGCAGTTTCAAAGGAATGGATAAATATGAAGTTTGACGATATTGGTGATAGTGAGTTGTGGGTGATTGCTAACCCGATCATGGATAATTTGATGGACGGCTCGACCAAGGTTGACCATGCTCAGCACTGCCGAGATTTTACGCAGCGCATGAAGGATATTGTGACGCCGGAGTATCTGGAAAAGGTGTGTCATCATTATCAGCACAGTAATGGCTTTTTTGCTGAACGTGAACCTGTGGCGCTATTCAGACGCTCCGATTCTATCGCTTTTGTTTGGAAGCAAGCGTATACCATTGCGAAAGGCGAGTTTGTGGCTGAAATGGTACTGGTTGAAGAAGACGGACGTTATTTAGTGGATCACGTGATGGTCTTCTAAAGAGAGGGCTTTTTATTTGCTAGATGACTTTAAGTGTCGAGATAGAACATTATCTGACACTTTAGAAATCAAACAAGTAATCGCTGATCTGATCCGCTAACCAATTCATTCCTGGGTGCTCCGCCATACCTGCCGCAGTAAACATACAGTAGTCTTCTTGAGTTAGGCCATAAGTGTGCTTGATCACCGCCAGTTCCTGTTCACGCAATAAATGGCGTATCAATGGCTCAGGCATTACGCCCCATGCATCTTCTCGTAGAATCGTATCCAACATAAAATCGAAGCTAGAAAAACCAATGTATCGGCGAGAGAAGGGCTCAAGCTCAGGGTTATCTTTTTCATTGAGATAAACCATGGTCGCTTGCATCGAATTTCTTAGTACTTCATCCGATACTCTTCGCATCGCACTCAAATCATGCCCTTTCTTACATACCGACATCATTCGGATCTTGCCGAGTGGGTTGTAGATAATTCTTGGGTCGTCGACACGCTCGTAATCGACACCAAACGCAAAATCAACTTGTTGAGTTTCGACAAGATTAGCTAAGTCGCCACTAGACGCGAGAACGAAGTTGAAAGAAGTGGAAGGGTATTTGTTGTTTAGGGCGTGCGATAAACTTTGCCACATTTCATCGGGTAGGGAATCGTCGCGTGCGATCCAAATCTCGGCGTTGAATTCACCTGAAACATGTAAGCAGGTTTGTTTAATACGCGCTGCCGTTACTAACATGCCTTCGCAATCTTTGTAAATCGCTTTGCCCGCTTCAGAAAGTTCAACGTGGTTGCCGCTTCGTACGAACAATTCGACATCTAACTCTTTTTCCAAGGCTTTGATCGACATACTCAGTTTGGTTCGGTTGCATTCTAGCTGTCGAGCAGCTTCAGAGACGGACCCTAAATCAGCAACTGAACAAAAGGCTTGGACTTGAGAAAGGTTCATTTCATTTCCATATTGAGCGGATGGCGGTGCATATTATCTGAATATTGTGCTGACTATCTTAGAAATAGTCCATCTTTGCATGATAACTCTATGACGAATTGACTAATTTGGTTTATTCTGGGGGCGTTCCGAACCTACAAGAAGTAAAGATGGAGGCCATGATGGCGAAACAATGGGACGAGTACGCACCTGATTGGGATAACGATCCCGCTACTGCTGTATTCGCACAGTCCGCATTTGACCAGTTAACACAGCTCGTTGATTTGAACGGAACCCGTGTCCTTGATTTTGGTTGTGGTACAGGATTACTCAGCCAGAAAATATCTCCTTTTGCAAAAGAGATCATCGCTCTCGATATCTCAGAAGGGATGATTGAAGAGTTAGATAAAAAAGAGCTGTCTAATGTAGAGCCCGTCGTTGATATCTTATCGCGCGGACTTGCAGCCCAACACCCAGCATTCAGAAATCAGTTTGACTTAGTGGTAGCCTCTTCGGTATGTGGCTTTATTCCGAACCTACAAGATACGGTCAGCCTTATTTATACTCTGTTAGAAAACGATGGGGTTTTTGTACACTGGGATTGGTACTTAGAAAACGACAGCGAAGATTTTGGGGTCAGCGAACAGCGCTCCCAGAATGTATTGAGCGCAGCAGGTTTTTCGATTGTTGAAGTCTCAACACCGTTTTCAATCGACACCCCACAAGGTACTTTGAAGGTTCTGATGGGTGTAGGCCGTAAACAAGTGGTTCCTCACCTATAGGTTACTTGTCTGTAGTTGACGTATCTGGAGTTGACGTATAGATAACTCCAGATAACTGCACTCACGCTTAATTGACTAAACCCACATCAACGATCTTTGGATCCGTTATGTGGGTTTTCTATTTATACGCACTTGCGTTTTAAACTAAACGGTTCAATTAAGCGGCCTAATCTCTTCTGCTCATTCTTTCCCTTCCCCAACGACAATCATCGATAAACAACCATCGTTAATTGGCAAATGGCCAATTTAAAAACTGTCTATTCACAAAATTTATAAGCTATCTATTCATAAATTACTAAGTTACAAATGGTGTTTTCCATTTTGGAAATGTAGGCTTGCATACATTTCATTAGTGGAAATGTAAGTGTGAGATATAAAATAAGCCCATAAGAATATTAAGGGTTTAATCATGAGCCACCAATCTGCGTCATCTACTTCTTCAACACTTTCAGAACAACAACAATGCTTTAGCAATATCATTTCAGATGCCAACCTGTCCCCAAAACAGAAGTCGAGCTATCTTGCCTTAGAAGCTGAAGCCAGTCTGCCGTATATGCCGGTAAGCAATGAAGTAGAGCAAGCCTTACAACAAGGTGTGCTGTGTGACATGTTTGAAGGTCACGCCCCATTTAAGCCGCGCTATGTGCTTCCTGATTATTCTAAATACTTACATCAAGGCTCCAAGTATTTAGAGCTTAGCGCGGCTACTAATTTCGACGAAGCATTGAACATGCTCACCATCCTTTATCATCACGTTCCATCAGTGACTTCAATTCCGGTTTACTTAGGCCAGTTGGACGATGTGTTGATGCCTTTTGTTGGCGGTTTGACGGATGAGCAGGTATACCAAAAGCTGAAGCTGTTCTGGATCATGCTGGATCGCACGCTGCCAGATGCCTTCATGCACGTTAATATTGGCCCTAGTGACAACATTGTATGTCGCACTATTTTACGTGTGGATGCTGAACTCAAGCAGATCGCACCTAACTTAACCTTTATGTACGACCCTGCAGTCACATCTGATGACCTGCTTCGTCATGCTGCGAGCAATATCTGTGAATGCAGCAAGCCGCACATTGCCAATTATCCTGCACACGCCGCTGCGTACGGAGATAAGCGTTTTGGCATCGTGAGTTGCTACAACTCTTTGCCTCTGGCGGGTGGTTCAAACACGCTAGTACGTATGAACCTCAAGCAAGTGGCTCTGAAATCTGAAGACAGCGTAGACTTCTTACAGCAAGTACTACCTAACTACAGCAGCATCATGATCGAATTGATGAATGCACGTAGTCGCTTCTTACATGAAGAGTCTAACTTCTTCGAAGGCTTCTTAACCAAAGAAGGCTTAATTGAAGAAGATCGCTTTGCGCCAATGTTTGGTATTTATGGCATGGCTGAGGCGGTTAACATCTTAATGGAAAAAGAGGGCAAAGAAGGGCGCTATGGTCACGATGAACAAGCAAATCAGTTAGGCCATCGTATTTCTGAAAAGCTGGCTGAGATTGTTGAAAACTCGGAAGTGAAATATGGGCTGGAAGGTAAGGCTCTGTTACACGCTCAAGGTGGTATCAGCCTCGATGAAGATGTGACGCCGGGTGTACGCATCCCTTATGGAACAGAACCGGATCCAGTGTCTTACGTACGTGCGACGGCTGGTCACCACAAGTTCTACACGTCGGGTATCAGCGACATTCTGACCATCGACGAAACGGTGAAGTCCAATCCAGAAGCGATGTTCAACCTGTGTAAAGGGGCGATTCAAGCGGGTTACCGTGAGTTCACCGCTAACGTAGCATCGAACGATTTGGTTCGTGTGACAGGTTATATGATTAAGCTGTCTGACATTGCCAAATATGACGAGCAAGGTTCACGCACCAATACCACTTTCCTTGGTGCTGAAGCTGCAAAAAATACGGGCATTCTAGAGCGTAAGCCTCGTGTGGCGAGCTTAGAGATGTCGCCGACATACGAATAGCTTTAACGTACGCATGTTATGTGTTTCTCGAATACGAACAATGTGAATTATGAAAATTTCTGATCTAACAACTCAAATGGCTAGGGTTAAAAATAATAAGACAGAAAAACAAGCGAAGGTCAGCCGTGTGCTGACCTTTTCTTGTGTTGATGGACCAGGAAATCGCTTGGTGCTGTTCCTACAGGGGTGTAATTTCGATTGCATCACTTGTCATAATCCACACACCATCAACCACTGTAACCATTGTGGAGAGTGCGTGAGTGGCTGCCCGAGCAGTGCTCTGAGTCTTATTGAAGGCAAAGTGAAGTGGGATCCGTTAGCGTGTACCAACTGCGATCAGTGCGTCGATATCTGTGATCATAAGTCTAGCCCCAAAATCACCACGATGACGGTATCAGATGTGCTTGAACTGGTTAGGCACAATCAATTCTTCCTGAGCGGTATTACCGTTTCGGGTGGCGAGGCGACCATGCAATTGCCGTTTATCGTCGAGCTATTTCAGGCGATCAAAAGCGATCCGCAATTGGTACACTTAACGTGCTTTATTGATAGTAATGGCTCGTTGACACAGCAAGGTTGGGATAAGGTATTACCTTACCTTGATGGTGCGATGATCGACCTAAAATCATGGCAATCTGAAACGCATCAATGGTTAGTGGGTAGAGGGAACCATCGAGTGTTTGAAACCATTAACTACTTAGCTGATAAAGGCAAATTACATGAAGTTCGGTTACTGCATATTCCTAATAAAAGTGACCTAGATATCGAGGTAGAGCAGGTCGGGTATTACTTGAAGGGTTTGCCAAGTGATGTTCGAATTCGGTTAAATGCGTTTCAACATCATGGGGTAATTGGCGAAGCTTTAGAGTGGCCTAAATGCACCGAACAACAAATGCAGAGCTTTCACGATAAGCTCTACTCAATTGTTCAAAGAGCAATGCAAACCCCTGAGGTATATACTTAGTCTCTTATCAAATTTCAGTCTTTATAAAACCAGTCTTGTTAGTTCAATCTGCTTCTAACAAAGGTCTAGGCTTCTAAAAACAAGTCACACAACCATTTGATCGCCTGATCATTCATGTTTGGCTTGTTCCATACCAAACTATACGCTACTTTTCCGTAATCAAAAGGAAGCGGCTTACTTACCAAACCTTGTGCTTGTTTGGCATGCTCAGCCCATTGTTTTGAGCAAGTGAACAAGAAAGGTGTGTGGTGACATAACACCGCCGCCGCGCCAAAGTCCGCTACCGATATCGCCATCTCTCTAGGCTTATGACATTGCACTAAGTTTTGCTCAAAGTAAGGCTTAGACAGTTCGTTATCTAAGATCCCAATGTGTTTGTAGTCTAAATAGCCTTCAACTGTTAGTTCTTGCTGAGCGAGAGGGTGGTGAGCGCCCATCAAACAAACCATTTCATCAGGAAGAATCGTTTCCCACACCAGCTCTTTATTATCCGTTGGGGGTTGTGAGATATCGTGTGGCAACAGGATCAAGTTGACCTTACCACTGAGCAAAGCATCGAATCCAAGCTCCTGTTTCGAATAGATATTAAGTTTGGCTTTTGGTGCAAGTTCAGTGGTGATTTTGCTGATCTTCGAGGCAAACACTTCGAAGGTACTTTCACGCATCGAAAGTGAAAAGCTGCCTTGATACTCTTGAGGAGTAAAACTCTTTTGGTGAAGTAACCCGTTCATGCTGGAAAGAATCGCGTGAACAGTGGGCGCTATTTTTAGGGCAAAGGGAGTCGGGATAAGCTTAGTGCCGTCCCGATAGAAAAGCTCGTCGTTAAGGATGTCACGTAGCTGAGACAGAGTTTTACTGACACTCGAAGGGCTGACAAAGAGTTGCTCTGACGTTTGAGTGACGCTGTGTGTGTTCAGCATAATATGAAGAGCAGTGAGGTGTTTAAGGCTCACTCGCGATAAATGTAAGTAATCCATACATAACTCACTCAATACGTGACAACGGTCGGTTTAAGGTTTTATAACAGAAACTAGCGCGCTAACTTGTGATGAGCGCGCGAAAAGTGACCCGCACAGAATGCGCCTACAATCGATAGCTCACCCGCCAAACATAAAGCCGCACAAACCTCAGCTAAGGCTTGTGATTTACCGTTGCCGTGTAGCCCTAGTAAATGGAGACACGCTTTTTGGCTTGGTAGGCCAGTACCGCCACCGACTGTTCCTAACATCAAGTTAGGCAGCGTTACACTCGCGTACAAACCACCTTCTTTGTTGAGCTCCATACGAGTCATACCAATCGCAGACTCAGCAACACACGCCGCGTCTTGACCGCAAGCAATGTAGAGTGCAGCAAGTGCATTGGCATAATGAGCATTGATACCAATCGTACCGCTTAGAGCGCCACCGACTGTGGTCATTTGTCCGAACTGCACCATCTTCTCTGGTGTGGTGTGGAGGTACTTAGCGACAAGCTCAGCAGAGATATTGACCTCGGCTGTGACTTTTTTACCACGAACGCTGCGCAAGGTTTGTGTATTGGCTTTCTTATCGCCTGATAAGTTGCCATCAAGGAAAGCATGATCGGGCTTAACCGGCGTATTTTCTATGATGTACTCAAATACAGCGTTGGTCGCGATAGTTACCATATTCTGACCAGAAGCGTCTCCGGTTAGAAATTCAAACACCAAGTAAACATGGTTACCTTCGATGTTGATATTGATGTCGGTAAGTTTGCCGTGCGACGTTGTTGATTCAGCTAAGGTTTTAAATTGGTCATACTGGGTCACTGCCCATGCCACAAACTGTCCTGCTTCAACTAATCCTTGGAATGCGAAACCAGGAGTGCGTGTTACGCCTTCATTGAGCAACATTGCACTTGCACCACCACAAGCTGTGATCAGCTTTGAACCACGGTTATACGACGCGACAAGCGCCGCTTCAGTGGTTGCAAGTGGGACTAGGTAGTCGCCTTTAGCAAACAGGCCATTGACTCTTAAAGGGCCAGATATACCAACAGGGACTTTTACCGTGCCAATAAAGTGCTCTATGTTTTTCTCATAAGCCTGAATCTGGCTTTGAGTATGAGGGTCGAGCAGTTCTTGCTGCGAGTCTGCATTATCGAGAGCCGCCCAGCGACGTGTAAGGTTTTTTTCAGTCAGGTAAGGGCTCGGAGTCAGTTTATTCACTGGCTTATCAAAATGAGGCTGGAGCTTCTTTTCTAATTCGTCTGCGGAGATGTCGCCTCCTAAAATAGAAACATAGTCACGGCGATGCAGATTTAGTTTTGGCATAAATAGTATGAAGTAAAGTTTGTGCAGCAAAATTGATTTGCGCTGATTCTACCGAGTAATAAACCAGAAACAAGTGCCTGATATAATGAGTTACAGTTTGTATGGATTTAGAGCCATTTGTTAGTCAAAAAGAGGGTAACCATCAAATCGATAAATAGTAGCTCGAATCAGATATGGATATCGAGAAGGCTACCAATGGCTTCGTTTTGACGATCAACCACACTCGCACCAACACGGTTATAACTTGCGCTTTGAGTCAGTTTGATGAGTGCATCCGTTGAGGATGAAGATGGTTCCGGTTCTTTTTCTTTAAACGAAATGGATTGTTCAGGTTCTATTTGGTTAAAGCTGAAATCGCTGGTCTGGAAAGCGTCATCGGATTCTAGAGAGTGTTTGGAGGCTTGGTTGAGCTCGATTGCGGCTTCTTCAGCCATGTTGGTTGACTGCTGAATAATGGCGTAACCAGATTGAATACCAGATATCGACATAGCAGAACCTTTTATTGACGTATTGAATGAGTCTAGGCGGACGATATTTTGAGCGCAATGGTGAACAGGTGAAATTTACGGTGAAACGGTGAACTTAAGCTAAAATAGTGACGTCTGTCTATTAATTAAACAGGTCATTCAGTGCGTTTAACTCTTCATCAGTAAGCAGAGAAGGCTGGTCTGTTTCAAGGTTGCCGTCGATTTCACCTTGAAGTGCTTTCAATTGCTGTGGGCTAAGAAGCTGTATTTGCTGCTTAAATACTTCAAATTGCTGTGTATTCATAATGAGACCTTAGTTCAAATCCATATGCTCAATAGAGCATAGCTTACTGATTCAATAAATCAAACAAGATTAAGTGAATATTAAATGAAGTTTGAAGTTTCCTAAAACTAAGACAACTATAGATCCCTTTGGTTGTTTTTTGTCCGAGGAATGTTAGGCAAAGTTATGGATGAGTCAATCAAAGTCAGCAAGTTTACATGCGTGTAAGATTTGAACGGCCCTTGTAGATAAAGGGTAGGCAAGTGGTTGCTCTACCTAGATGAGCCTTTTGGTAGAGCAATGTACAAACATACGGAGTGTTCAAAAAAATGAGCAGTTTCGTTATCTTTTTGTTTTTACTGTTGTTTTGTTTTTCATCTTGAAACTTCTTTTTCAAGCGGCTTTTCAATCTTAACTTTAACTGCAAATTTTGTGGCTAAGGTATGCAGTTCTGGAAGCATTCGATAAATCAAATGTAGCTGTTGTAGAACCATTCTAACAGAGCTCTCATCCTCTTCTCTCCATTCACTTAAACGCTTATCAAGTTCAGGATCGTAAGCGTTTTTTACTTCGCATTGTTCTTGATGACAAAACAGCTGGTCGTTGAGAGCGTCGAGATGCTCGTGTATTACTCTGTGTGCGTCCAGTACCAGTTTGTGTGTTGCTTCGTCATCGATACGTGTTCTATGAGCTCCCAGAGCAGAGATATAGCTGAGTAGTGCATGATTGAGTGTTAGGAATCGGAAGCTCTCATCTTCAGATGTACGATACTTACCCGGCTCAACCAGCATGCTACTAACAGCGGCAGTCAGATTTGCATCATTGTTATGTGCACTGCGGCGTGCAATACGATAGCTAAGGCTGTCTTTTTTGCCTACACGGTATTGGCCAATGATCTGAGCGAGATAATCTTTATTGGAATCAAGCGCATCTGCCATCACCTTGTGAAGTCGTTTTGATTGCCAGTCCGGTAAAATATAGCTAACCGCTAAAACAGCGAGCGCGCTGCCAATGAAGGTATCTGCTAGTCTTGGCAATACAACTGCGTAGCCTTCCCCTAATTGATTGAAGCAAAAGAGCACAAGCAGTGTGATAAAGGCGGTCGCGAAACCGTAGTTATTGATACGGAAAGCGAAGAACATCACGCCACTGACCACAATGAATACCAGCTGACTCTCTTGAGATGGGAAAAAGGTCAACAACGGTACTCCAATCAACAAGCCTGCGACGGTGCCAATGACACGAGCCGTCAGCTTTTGTCGCGTTGCACTGTAGTTTGGTTGGCACACAAACAGTGTTGTTAGCAAAATCCAATAACCTCTTTCAATCTCAAAACCTTGGATAATTCCGTAACCGATCGTCAAAGTGATCGCCATACGAATTGCATGACGAAATAGCATTGAGTCGGTGTTCAAGTTGGCTTTGATCTTATGCCACATCGCCGTCAAAGTATGAGGGTTGGTATCGTCCAGTACGCCTTCTTCTAGTTTTTCTGCATCTGGGTTACTTATATTTGATAGCTGTTTTTCTACGGTAGCTAGGTTATTAAATAAGTAATCTAATTGGTTGAGCAATGACTTCCATTCTGGTTTGTTCTGTTGATGCAGGTGATTAAGTGAAGACATCAGTTCATCCAGTGCCAGAACAGATTTTTCGCCATGTTGGTATTCAGCGCCAACCTTCAGTGAGCTTGCCACTTCTTTACAAGCTTTAGCTTGGGCTTCGAGCAGGTACTTGAATCGAAATAAAACGTCTGATCGCTCAAAGTGTTTTGCCAGTTCTTGATAACGGTAGTGGCTGGAGCTCACGCGTTCATGAATATCTTGCGCGATGAAGTAGGTGTTTAGGAATCGGTCACTCGGTCCGTCAATGTGTCCGCGCTTAGAGCGGTTGAGTAGCGTCGCTTTGCACATGTTGAGCGCGTTAACAGTGCTAGCATTGAGTTTGGCTTCAATAATGCGATGTGGTTGGGGAATCAAATCTGAAACTGGATAGAAGAGCTCTGCTTTAGAGCCGATGTAATTGCCGATTTGATCGAATACTGTTGCTAGGTTTTGCTGCACTGGTTGCATCGGCCATACGATCTGCCAAATCATCGACATGAAGTAGTACCAAGCTGCGCCCGTTAACAATAGTAGAGGTTGAAACCAAAGGTTAGTGCTCTCGTGAGCCCCAAGCATGGCGTAGATAGCCACAAGTAATGATCCAAATGCGATACTGGCATATTTAGGGCCAATTGCCCCAAGTATAATAAAAGAGAAGGTTGAAACGAAAAGCCCTATCGCGAACAGCCAAGGCGTATCGAAGAGAATCTCAATAGAGAAGGCTGCAACGGCAAAACAGATAAAGGTTAGCGTGAGTGCTTTCAAACGTCCGGTAAAGCTATCATCACTTTCAGCAAGAGCCGCAGCAATAACCCCTAAAATTAATGGTGTGATCAGTGTGTTTTGACCATAATACCAAGCAGGTACTACAACACCGAGCAGAGTGATGAGAATTAATACGCTGTAATTTATGGTTTTATTCGCCCAATAAAGGCGTAGTTTTGCTGAGAAGTCCACAGTCGCTCACTTGACACACTAAAACCATAATCCTAACAGAAATCAAGCACAAGAATTTGATACTTATCCATAATTGCCCCTAGGTGGTCATGAAAGCGTCGATAAGCAGTGAGACATTATTAATTCTCACTGCATCATGATATAAATTCAATATTCCCAATTAAAGAGCACGCTCCAATGCAGCTAAGCGCTAATAAGACTGCACAGTTTTTTATTCAAAATGAATATCATCAGGTTGAGCTTGATGGCTCACGCCTGCTGTTATCTTCAGTAGGCAGTGAAGAACGTATCCCTTTCACTATTTGGAGTGGCAAGATCGCGATAAAGCGCGGGTTGTTTTGGGGATCGTTGCAGTTTTTTGCTAGTCAACAAGATGGCAAACAGCGAAGCTGGTTAGTCCAAGGCCTTCCATGGGAACAATGCCGTCAATTTGCGCGCGCATCGGTTGCTGCTTATCAGAAGTGGCATGACAGACAATGTGAACAGTTGGCAGAGCACGTTCCTCAATGGGAAGCTGAATTGACACGTCTTGAGCAACTTCCTGCTTTCCTACCGCATTCTAAAGTGAAAACTTGGGTCGACATGGTCAACGCAGGTCTGGAAAATATGACGATGACTTTAGAGGAAGCAGCGCAGCGCATGCCAAACCGAATCGCGCGAATGCAGCCATGGTTGTCTGAAACGGAAATTAAGCAAGCCGAGAGGAATCAACAGTGGTTAGAGACAGAAAGACAAAACTGGGAAGTATTGTTTGCTCAATGTGAATCGTCACCACTGAACTTATCGCAGCAATATGCGGTCTTGATGAATGATGATCACAACCTTATTTTAGCGGGCGCAGGCTCAGGTAAAACCAGTGTTCTCACAGCTCGCGTCGCGTATTTATTGCAAAGCCACCAAGCTCAAGCTGAAGAGTTGTTACTGCTCGCCTTTGGTCGTGAAGCCGCGGAAGAGATGAAACAGCGCCTTAACAGCAAAATTGGCATATCAGCCGAGAAGGTGCAAGTCAGTACTTTCCACCAGTTGGGTCTAAAGATACTGAATCAAGTTGAACCCGAACGCGTGGTTATTTCTCCGCTCGCACTCGATGACAACCAACGCCAAGCATGGTGCATTGATTGGTTGAAGAAGCACTGGATGACGCCGACCAACTTTAAACGTTGGCAAAAGCACTTGTCTAAATGGCCAATTGCTTATTTAACCGGTGATGATGAGCTAGGTAGTCATGTTTCAAATCTTAAATTGATTGGTTGGCTTGAAAAGCAACTTGAACAGTTGAATGCATCGGGTTTAACGAAAAAAGAAGTACAGCAACAACTGATTGATCACCGTGACTATACGCGCCTCAATAGCGAGCTTTCACTGTGTTGGCCATGCGTAACCGCTTGGCAAAAGGAATTGAAAGAACAGAATCATATCGACTTCTCAATCATGATCAGCCGAGCGACACAGTATGTCGAGAAGGGGAAATTCATTTCGCCTTGGAAGTTCATCATGATCGATGAATATCAAGATATCTCACCAGATCGTTTAGCCTTGGTTGAAGCCTTGTGCAATCAATCGAAAGCGCAGCACCAAGCTTCTATTTTTGCCGTAGGTGATGACTGGCAGTCAATTTACCAGTTCGCGGGTGCAGATGTTGATCTAACGACGGGCTTTAAAGATCGTTTTGAGAGCTCGACAATTCATCATCTAGATACGACTTATCGATTTAACAATCAGTTAGGTTCGGTTGCCAATCGCTTTGTGCAGGAAAACCCGATTCAACTACCAAAAGAGCTCAACAGCTTCAAACAACAGAAGCAGAAGTCGGTTTATAGTGCGCCAAGCAAAGAAGTTGAGAAGATCCTCGATCAGATAAACAGGCAAGCAAAAGGTAAAGCGAATAAATCAGTTATGTTGCTTGGGCGAAATCATTACCACAAACCAGAGCTGTTGGAAGACTGGAAGAAGATCTTTACCTCCATTGACATCAAGTTCATGACTTGCCACGGCAGTAAAGGTAAAGAGGCGGACTTTGTCATTATTCTTTGTGTTGACGAAGGACAGTTCCCGACCAAGAAAAAACAACTGCATATTGATGGCGCATTGACCGAATCATCAGATGCGTTCCCTTATGCGGAAGAGCGTCGTTTATTTTACGTGGCAATGACGCGAGCGAAAGAGAAAGTATGGATCACGCACAGTGGCGACGGTTCTGGTTTTGTACAAGAACTGCATGGCTCTGATTACCCTGTCGTTCGTAAAAAGTGATGTCACTTGGCGTAATTGTCTAAGACTAGATCTTCAAGCACGCTCTCTATGCTCATTAGGGCGTAAGCTATTATCATTAGGAAAAAGGTATACAGCAGAAGGAACCCGCTATGGAACACGGCTCTATTAACTACATTGAATTTGCTGCGCGAGACATCGCCGCAACTAAGGCGTTTTTCAGCCAAGTGTTTGGTTGGACCTTCGAAGACTGTGGTCCTGAGTATTCTGCTTTTGAAGGTAAAGGCTTAATGGGTGGGTTCTATTTAGCGGATCTGGCGTCGAATGCTGAAAGTGGCGCAGCGCTGATGGTGTTCTATAGCGAAGATCTTGAGCAAACCGAGCGTGACGTGCTTGATGCTGGTGGCGAGGTAAATCGTGAGATATTCAGCTTTCCCGGCGGGCGACGCTTCCATTTTAGAGAGCCAAGTGGTAATGAAATGGCAGTATGGAGCGATAAGTAGAGAGTTAAGATTCTGGTAAACAAAAAGCCACTATGTGAAATGATCCTGTAACGTTGGACATTTCTGTTAAGCGGTAATCAAGGCCTGACTATCGAAGTCAGGCCTTTTAGTTTCACTGTATACGTTTGGTATTGTAGAACTAATAATGCATCAACCCAATTAAGGGCGAGGCAATTTAATCAAGACTAAGCAAGAAGCTCTTTCGCTGTGTTTACTACGTTTTCAGTAGTGAAACCGAACATCTTGAATAGCTCGCCTGCTGGTGCAGATTCGCCGAACGTTGTCATGCCGATGATCTTGCCACCGAAGCCAACGTATTTGTACCAGAAGTCAGCGATACCAGCTTCTACTGCGATACGTGCTGTAACGTCAGATGGAAGTACAGACTCGCGGTATTCTGCGTCTTGCTTGTCGAATGCGTCAGTAGCAGGCATAGAGACTACGCGTACTTTTTTGCCTTCAGCTGTTAGTTCAGCAGCAGCGCTAACCGCTAGCTCAACTTCAGAACCAGTTGCGATAAGGATAAGCTCTGGTTTGCCTTCACAATCTTTCAGGATGTAACCACCCTTAGCGATGTTTGCCACTTGCTCAGCGTCACGGTCTTGCTGTGCAAGGTTCTGACGAGAGAAGATAAGTGCAGAAGGACCATCTTTACGTTCGATTGCCAGTTTCCAAGCAACAGCAGACTCAACTTGGTCACATGGACGCCATGTGCTCATGTTTGGAGTTAGACGTAGAGAAGCGATCTGCTCAACTGGTTGGTGAGTTGGACCATCTTCGCCTAGGCCGATCGAATCGTGCGTGTAAACTTGGATGTTCTGAGTTTTCATCAGAGCAGCCATACGCATTGCGTTACGAGCGTATTCCATGAACATTAGGAACGTTGCGCCGTATGGTACGAAACCACCGTGCAGAGCGATACCGTTCATGATAGCCGTCATACCGAATTCACGTACACCGTAGTGGATGTAGTTACCAGAGAAGTCATTTGCTTCAAGCGACTTAGAACCAGACCACATAGTCAGGTTAGAAGGCGCAAGGTCAGCAGAGCCGCCCATGAATTCAGGTAGCATAGCACCGAACGCTTCTAGAGCATTTTGAGATGCTTTACGTGATGCGATGTTTGCTGGGTTAGCTTGAAGATCAGCGATGATTGCCGATGCTTTCTCTTCCCATTCAGCAGGAAGATCACCGTTTACGCGGCGTTTGAATTCAGCTGCCAGCTCAGGGTATGCTGCTTCATAAGCTGCAAGTTTCTCGTTCCACGCTGCTTCCTTAGCTGCGCCTGCTTCTTTCGCATCCCACTCTGAGTAAACTTCCGACGGAATTTCAAAAGGACCGTGCTCCCAACCTAGTTGTTTACGAGTTGCTGCAATTTCTTCAGCGCCTAGTGGTGCACCGTGACAGTCGTGCGTACCTGCTTTGTTTGGAGAACCAAAGCCGATTACAGTTTTAGTACAGATTAGAGTCGGACGAGGATCCGCTTTAGCTGCTTCGATAGCCGCGTTGATAGCGTCAGCATCGTGACCATCAACTGCTGGGATTACGTGCCAGCCGTAAGCTTCAAAACGCTTAGGAGTATCGTCAGAGAACCAACCTTCCACTTCGCCATCGATAGAGATGCCGTTGTCATCCCAGAAAGCAACCAACTTACCAAGACCTAGCGTACCCGCTAGAGAACATGCTTCGTGAGAGATACCTTCCATCAGACAGCCATCACCCATGAATGCATAAGTGTAGTGGTCTACGATGTCGTGGCCTTCTTTGTTGAACTGTGCCGCAAGTGCTTTCTCAGCCATCGCCATACCAACAGCATTGGTGATGCCTTGACCTAGAGGACCTGTAGTCGTCTCGATACCAGGTGCGTAACCGTATTCTGGGTGACCCGGAGTCTTAGAGTGCAGTTGACGGAAGTTCTTAAGGTCTTCAATTGAAAGTTCGTAACCTGCTAGGTGAAGCAGAGAGTAAATCAGCATTGAGCCGTGGCCGTTAGACAGGATAAAACGGTCGCGGTCAGCCCACTCAGGGTTTGACGGGTTGTGGTTTAGGTGAGAGCGCCAAAGTACTTCAGCGATGTCAGCCATGCCCATAGGTGCGCCAGGGTGACCAGAGTTTGCTTGTTGTACGCCGTCCATGCTTAGAGCACGGATCGCGTTAGCTAGATGTTTGCGGTTCATAATTGCTTCCAAAATTGATTCGAAATTAAAAATTCGTGGATAGATGTAAAAGAGGAACGAAATTCGTTCCTCTTATTTATTCGGTAGTGATTACAGCTTAGCTGCGATCATGTCTTCTAGTTTGCCTTGGTCAACGGCGAAGTTGCGGATGCCTTCAGCTAGCTTCTCTACAGCCATTGGGTCTTGGTTGTGATCCCATAGGAACTCAGCATGCGTCATTGCAGCAGGACGCTCTTTAGTGCCGTTCGAGTCGATAAGCTTCTCTACTACTTCGCCTTCTGCCGCTTCTAAGTCTGCTAGAAGTTGAGGGGCGATAGTTAGACGGTCACAACCAGCAAGTTCAAGGATCTCGCCGATGTTACGAAAGCTTGCGCCCATAACAACAGTCTTGTAACCGTGTTCTTTGTAGTAGTTGTAGATGTCTGTTACTGAGATTACGCCTGGATCTTCTGAAGCTTCGAAATCACGACCTTCTTTCGCTTTGTACCAGTCCATGATGCGACCAACGAAAGGAGAGATAAGGAAAACGCCAGCTTCAGCACAAGCACGAGCTTGAGCGAAAGAGAATAGAAGCGTTAGGTTACAGTTGATGCCTTCTTTCTCAAGGATTTCAGCAGCACGGATGCCTTCCCAAGTTGAAGCAAGTTTGATAAGGATGCGGTCGTTAGTGATGCCAGCGTCGTTGTACATTTTGATAAGTTGACGCGCTTTAGCAACGCTGCCTTCCATATCGTAAGAAAGACGAGCATCTACTTCAGTAGAGATACGGCCAGGTACAACTTTCAGGATTTCTTTACCGATGTTTACGTTAAGCATGTCACAAGTGTCTTGAACTTGCTGTGCTTTGTCTGCGCTTTGCGCTTTAGCGTATTCGATAGAAGCATCGATTAGAGGTGCGTACTCAGCAATTTGAGCGGCTTTAAGAATTAGAGATGGGTTAGTTGTTGCATCTTCAGGAGTGTACTTGCTGATAGCTTCGATATCGCCAGTGTCAGCTACAACAGTTGTTAGTTTACGAAGTTGCTCTAATTTATTGCTCATTTTGATCATCCTATGTATCGCATAACACCTCTTTAATATGAGAGGTGTGGGCATTTGCAAGCTAATTAATGAAGTTCTCAGTGGCTGTACCAGAGAGCTTAACTTACATTAATTTATATTTTTCTCCGAACGAACATTTGCACAGAACATTTGATCGCTCGATGAGTAAATGATGTAGCCATATTTATCCGATCTAGCATCAAAGTCAACGGTAAATAGTGCGGTATGGTGACTTCAGTCAAATATATTTCGCTCTAGTAATCATGGGCTATCCAAGCAAACGTTTAACGAGCAACGGGAGGGGAATTAATCAACATCAAAACCTTGTTTACCGTAGTGAGCAAATGAACCTTGCCGTTACATATGTTCGCGGTGTAAACTTGTGTATCACTTGCTGACGCATCGAGCATTTGTTCTCAAAGCAGGTAAGATAATTGTTAAATATAGGTTGCGTGGTATATGAGTAAGAATATCCAAGATGTTTCCGAAGAAAGCACTGATCTCCTCACTGAAGTCGCGGTTGCTTATTATCAAGATGGTGCCACGCAAGAAGAGATCTCTAAAAAGTACTCTATCTCCCGTGCAAAGGTTGGTCGAATGCTCAAGCAAGCCCGAGATGAGGGTATCGTTGAGATCACTGTGAAGTACCACCCGGTATTCAGCGCCAAGATAGAACAACGCTTGATTGAACGCTTTGGTGTGAAACGTGCGCTTGTCGCTTTGGATCAGCCGAATGAAGAGCAGCAACGTCTTCAAGTTGCAGGCTTGGTGTCTAACTATCTTACCAGTACATTGAAAAATGGCATGGTGGTAACGGTTGGGCAGGGGCGAAACGTATCGTCTGTTGCTCACCACACCGGTGTAATCACGCCACGTGACTGTAAATTCGTGTGTGGTATTGGCGGCATTCACCCAAGAGGCGGAATGTTTAATGCCGATCATATATGTCGGCAGCTAGCCAAAAAGTACGGAGGCTCGTCTGAGACCTTGTACGCGCCCGCTTATGCAGAAAACAAAGCACAAAAAACCGCGTTCATGGAAAACAGTACCGTTAAGCAAACGCTCGATCTAGCCAGAAAGGCCGACGTTGCTTTGGTCGGTATTGGTGATATGAGTGAAAACAGCTACATGGTCGATCTAGGCTGGTTTACTGCGGGTGAGGTTGTTCAGTCTCGCTTATTACAAGGTGTGGTCGGTGACTTCGCGGGTTATGACTTTTTTGATGTACACGGCAAAGCAGCAAACACAGTAATGAGTGATCGAGTTATAGGCTTAGGTTTGGAAGAGTTTCGCCCAATCGCCGAAGTAATCGCCATCGCGGCCGAGAACAGTAAGCCACTCGCTTTGTTAGGTGCATTAAGAACGGGCGTGGTGGACGTGATTGCAACCAGTGTAAGTAACGCATTAACAGTACTTAACCTCGATGAGCAGATGAAGCATGCAGAGTTAGACGACTAACAGAGTATAAAACAAGGGAGCCAATTTAGGCTCCCTTGTTTTATCTATAGCGTCATGCGTCAAGCAGATAAAGCACCCAACACCTACAACGCTGGTTCTGGAAGTTCTGTAGCAGTAGCTTGAGTTGGTGTTAGATACTCGTACAACTCATCGTAAGGAATAGGGCGAGAGAAGTAGTAGCCCTGCATTAAGTCACATCCACATGCCTTTAGAATCGCGAAGTGTTCGTTTGTTTCTACGCCTTCAGCCAATACTACCATGCCAAAGTTCTTACCGATTGCGATGATGTTTTGCACCATAGTGAGTGACTGTTGGTCGACAGCAATGCTATCAATGAAGCTTTTATCAATTTTAAGCTCATCAATAGGGAGAGCCTTCAACATGCTCAGTGATGAGTAGCCTGTACCGAAGTCATCTAAAGATATTTTAATACTCTTTTCGTGTAAGGCTTCAAAAATGGGTTTCACTAAGTTTACATCTTCAATAAACAGGCTTTCGGTGATCTCTAGTGTTAAGCTGCTGGCTGAAAATTGATGCTTTTCTAGCGTCGCGAACAAGTGATCGGAGAATGACGCATGCGAGAACTGACGAACTGATATATTGATCGACAATCCGATATTTTGGTTCGTCGTCCGGTGTAAATGAGCGATTTGCATAATACTGGATTCAATAATAAAGGTGCCTAGCTTGTGCATTAAACCTGTGCTTTCTGCAATAGGAATAAATACATCTGGCGGGACAAAGCCCAGCTCCTCGTCTATCCAGCGTACCAGCGCTTCTACACTGTGGGTACTTTCATCAGCACGAACTAATGGTTGAAAAACCATAAACAAAGTTTGTTTATCGATAGCGATACGAAGCCTTTGTTCTACTCTCATTTTGTAGAGGTGGGCGTCTTGCATCTCTGTTGTGAAAATGCTGTATGAGTTTTGCTGCTGTTTCGCTTTGTACATCGAAATGTCGGCAGAGCGTAACAGGCTATCTAAATCACTTCCGTGTTCAGGGAAGCGCGCAATACCTATACTACAACCCAACAAAAATTGAGCGTTTTCCACTTCATAAGGCTGGGAGAGTACTTCAATAATTCGTTCTGACAGTCGCTTAATTTCAGATTCACTACTCAGCGGTGTTAAAAACAAGAACTCATCACTGGATTCTCGCACCAACAGGCTGACTCGAGAGCGGAATCGCATCAAACGCAATGCTATTTGTTTGAGTACTTTGTCTCCGAAGTCATGTCCATGGGTATCATTAACACATTTGAAGTTATCGATGTCGATAAACAGCAGTGAGAATGGCTCTGATTGATCTTCGAGCCACTTGCCAATGTTTTTACGCATATATAAACGGTTAGGCAGAGAGGTTAATGGGTCGTGGTTGGCTTGGTAGATCAATTGGCTGCGGGTTTTTTGCTCGTTTTTGGCAATCGACTTTACTAAAAAGTAAAAACCAAACTGAAGAACAGCAAAGGCGAAGAAGAAAGCGCCAAATTCGTTTGCGAAGATGCCATCAACGTATGCCAGCTCTGTCTGCCCAACAACCCAAAGTTTGTAGTCGGGGATGTACTTAGCGCTAACGAGTGAGGGGGTTGTACCGTCATCGATACAGAAAGAGTACGTTTCTTTTCCCGCTTTCGCTTCAGTGAGGCTGACACTTACTTGTTCTGAAAAACTTTCTGTAATGTACGCCATTACATCGTTCTCTACCGGCTTTAAATAAGCGTCTAGTGATTCGATGTCGCTAGAAAAAAACTGACGATAGTTGTCTGTTCTAAGTAGAGTTAACGTGTTGTAACTACCTGCGTGCGCATTGTTTTGAAATAAGACAGAGCTGTCTAAGCGTAAGCCTGCTGTCATGACAGCATCAACGCTTCTACCATCGATAGAAATGGATTTTCTCATTGGGATCACGAGGCTATTGAGAAAATCATGGAAATAAGTGCGTCCTAAAACCATTTTATCACTAGACACAGCCTCTAGAAACGAGTCCCTGGTGTACGGGATGTCCAGCAAGTTAACTAGCTGAGACAGCTTTAGATTTGAACTTACTGAGAGGTAATCTCCTTGAGGGTTTAACAAACCGAAAGCAGCAATGGCAGGGTGAGTGTCGAGCAGTTTATCTAAGATTGGCCGAATTTGAATCGAAGCTGTGCGAGTAAAGTCAGACTGTTGAGCAAGCTGATGCCCAACCACTTCAAGCAGTGCTTCTTGACTGGTTAAAAGAGAATCTACTGAGCTAGAGAATATTTCGACTTGGATATGCTGCTGTTTACTAAAGTCATCTCTGTTTGATTGCCACTTGTTTATGCCAAAGACGCTAAAAAGTATCAGGGTAAGCAGTACGATCAGAGCGTACAGCGACCAGATATTTTTCTTAAATAGAGCCATGAGATGCCTTTTGTTGGTTACTACTTTTAACAGACTGCAAGTGACAAACGTTTATATCGCGAGTGTGATTCATGCAACGAAGACAAAACATCACGGATTAAATACTGTAACGGCTATGAACAGATATTCTTGAGTTAAATCTTCACATTCATCAACGTTGAGTTATTCAGTGCCTAGCTGATTGAGCAATAAGATGCTTAAGTGTCATGGGCTTTAGCCATAACCTTTAGTAAGCTCCGTATGCATGCGCAGTATATTCTAACAGTATCATTAAGCGAAGCTGAATTACTTTTTAGTTACGGCAATAGGTAGTTTTTCATTTGCGCCCCATTCAGTCCATGAGCCATCGTAAACGCCCATATCACTTGAATAACCAGCCAGTTTAGCGGCTAATAAAAGGATGCAAGCTGTTACCCCAGAACCACAACTGAAGAACGTAGGTTGAGAAGGGGTAAGATCTAAGGTTGAAAATATCTCAACTAATTCCTCTTGAGCTCTCAATTTTCCATCATCTAATACGTGAGCGAACGGTAAGCAAACTGAATTGGGGATATGACCGCTGCGCAGGCCTTCGCGTGGTTCAGGAACTTCCGAATCGAAGCGAGCTTGTGAACGCGCATCTACAATGTTTGCGCTCTTGCCGGTTGAGCAACTTTCAATCTGTTGAGCGTTTACAAAATAGTTGTCTTGAATGCGCCCGTCAAAATTGCCGGTTCGGGCTGTTTTTTTGTAGTCGCTATCTGTTGTGTAGCCGGCATCTACCCATGCTGGTAAACCGCCATCTAAGATATAAACGTTGTTATGTCCCATTGCCATAAACATCCACCATGCGCGAGGCGAGGCAAAAGTTCCTGAGTTATCGTAAACCACTATCGTACTGTCTTGATTGATACCAATTTCTTGTGCGCGTGTATTGAAGTGTTTTTCGGTCGGGAACATGTGAGGGAGTAGAGTGTGCTTGTTACAAAAGTCTTTGTCGTAGTCGAAACGAATAGCACTAGGTATCATTTGTCCTTTGATCTTTTCTGACTCACTTGGGATCTGAAATTCGATGCTAGCGTCGAGGATTACAATGTTGTCTTCTTCTAGCAAACGTTGTTGAAGTTGTTCTGGTGAAATGAGTGGCTGATTCATTCTTCTTATATCCATTCTTGTTGTTATATCGGCGACTAAGGCGAAGCCCGGCAGTGGATGAACTGATAGCTGCTTTGTCCGGTTATTTGATTGTTTAATGTATCAAGCACGACCACAGAATCAAGAGGGCAGTCTGTTGTTGGTGGAATGGAAACGCGAAATATTTCGTTGTCTTGAGTTTCAACCGTGAGGTAGCGCCTATGTCCGTCTAGGGATTGAGTGAGCGTATTGGAGATGACTCTGGCTTCAATGCGTTCTCCGGTAGAAGATGTCATCGGGAAATAGGTGAGAAATAAAAGTAGCCCAATACCAATCGATAATATAACGAATCCTATTTTCAACTGTTTCATAAAGTAAGCCTTTGAAAGTCATCTTTAAAAGATAAGACAGGCTTTCGACAAAGTGAACATAACCAGTACTGAAAATTGAAATTGCGCCCAAATAAAAAGGTGAGCCTCATTGCTCACCTTTATGCATTGTTATTCGACTTTCGACTTTCGACTTCGAGACTGCTGCCTAACTCCAACTAAATTTAGCTATTGTTAAATTGAACTCAGCGCTTTTCATTCCTTTACGTTTACCAAGTGATTTGTGATCCGTCACTTGCAACGACTTGTTGTAGTGGTGCTTGACCGTCATAAAACCAGATTTCGATCAACAGAGTATCTTCGCTTAAAGGCGCCGCAAAGTTGGAGGTGAATGTTCCGTTGTCTAAAGGGCCGCCAATGACCTTACTTGAATAATCCGGCTTGTAGGTTGAATCTGCTCTTGTGGTAAATCGGCTATATACAGATACAAACGAACGATCGGTTGAGATGTTACTGATATCAATACTGAGGTCGAATTGATCTACAGAGTTGTAATCGAAACCATCAGGGATTACGAGCTCATCCATTTTGTACGCTTGCGGGCCGTTGGAGATAACCGCATTAACTGGTGTCGGTGCAGGATTTATAGCGACATTGACTGGTGTTGAGGCCACTGATGGTGATGTAACGGGCGCTGATACCACAGGTGCTGACGCTGCTGGTGTTTGTGTCGCTGGTGTTGACGTCGCTGGTGTTGACGTCGCTGGTGTTGACGTCACTGGTGATGTCACCGCAGGTGTTGACGTCACTGGTGTTGATGTCACTGGTGCTGTCACCGCTGGTGTTGAAGGCGATGGGTTAGGAGTTGATGCTCCTCCATCGCCGCCTCCGCCACCACACCCTACCAACGTTAGTGATGCGATTAGTAATGGAATACGTATTGACTGCGACTGAGCCGTATTTTTCTTAAGTGCAGCATTCGACAGACTAGATAAGATAGCATTGTTAAAGTTCCGGCGACCGTTTGTTACTGTCTGTTTAATTGGCATATTCATAATCATTCTCCTAAGGCAAGTAACATTGGTCAGCGGCAGGTGTTTGGAACCAATCGGTGGATTGAGTACCGCCGGATTCAGCAAAGTTCGCAAAGTTTGGATAGGCGGTGACGATATCTACATATTCCAGTGGCCATTGCCATTCCGCGTCTGAAGTAATCAGCAGTGCCCACGGGTGGTTGTCTGCAGTTTTGAAATATTTGCCTGTTGATGGATTGCTGTCATCAACGCCTAGTCCTGTTTCAAAGAGATTAGCGGTATCAAATGCCTCGGTTGGAGCTTGGTCTGGCAAATGCACCTCCCAGCTGCGCCCTGGATGTAGAGGTAGGTTTTCACCATGATAATACCCAGGCGTTGCGAAGATGAACGGGTCGTAAGGCATGTCAGTCCAACTGTCAGTACTCACTCCATCGCCAGCTAAAGTAATCCCGATTTGGAAAGCGAATTGCTCATCTTCTTTACAAGAGCTGATGGTGCGGTAGAAGGTACAACTAGTACTGATTTTCTCTGTAAGGTCGTTAGCAATAACAAAGATTGCCTCGCTACGTCCTTGCTCCAAGTCTAAATCAGTGAACACACCATTGTGCTTCATGTAAGAACTTCCGCTACTCACTAAGCTTGGGTCTAGATTAGGAAGTCGAACCGCAAAACCATTTCTGTACGAAGCACCTATTGCAGCAAGACGTCCATCGATGGTGGATTTAACCACTTTTCCGTCTTTTAAGATCTCTGTGATGCGATACATAATCACAGCATCATTCATGTCGTAATCAGCTTTATAAGGCCAGTTATCTTCATACGCCAAGGTTGCGTAACCAGAAGCACTTGGGAAGTAACGGGCTGTAGCGCCGTCGTTAAGAACATCAACTTGAATATCAACTACCTCACCAGATGTCGAACCACCAAAGTAGCTCAGGTTGGTTTGTTGGCTGAATCTGAAGCGAGCCCAAGTAGTCCCCGTTAGTGCGTTGATATCGACATTTAGGAACAGATCGTTTTCACCAGCATCCAGTTGGTAGTCGGTAAATACTTGCTCGTTAGCACCATCGAAGCTGCCATCTTGGTTCCAGTCAATCCACGCCGAAAGGTAACCGGTTGTTGAAGCTTCAATCACCACTTTTGAATCAAGCCCGGCTTCAAGCGCCGTAACAAAACCGATACCACCGTTTGCCCACTCGTCATCAATGCCAACACTTTCATCCGATTGTGGAGTTACGTAGCCATCAAGGTCGGCATCGGGTGCATCAGTGCCTAACCAAGTCACACCATCAAGTTCATGTCGAGGACCATTGCTGGCGAGTAGGGTTAGGTAGCTGTCTGGCGCATCACCAAAGTCGATGTTGGAATCTTCATCCACAACTGGCGCATTCGCACAACGAGCGCCATCATTTTGATTAGAAGAAGGGCCGTTCGATACAAATTCAACGGCTGGAACAATTCCTGCTGCGATATTGCTCGCGTTGTCTGGAGACAGGTTGATTCGGTAGATTTTCCCGTCTTGATTTCGAGATACGTAGTAATAGCCGTTTACATCAAAATAACCCGCTCCGAATGTACCTAACTCACCAGTATCACCGATGTAAGTTTCGGCACCGGTTGTAGGATTGAAGCTGTATAAGCCTCCGGAGTTATTATCGATACCATATAAAGAACCATCACTTGGGTGGAAAGCGAAATCAGTCAGTTTTACGGTTGCCGGGCTACCAGCTATTTTGTTAACTGTAACAGTCGCGTTTGGGTCGGCGTCTAACGGCGATAGATCAACGGTGAACAAGCCTTTTCCTGTACGGTAAAGGTAATACACATGGTCATAGACATCGCCGACATAGAAAGTGTGATCGGTTGGTAATCCACTGGTATTGATCACTTCTGCTTGGAAATCCTGTCCAAGGCGCACCAAGCGTTTGTTGGTAGTGTCATAGCCATAAATATATCTGTCTTGAAAGTCGAAACCAACACCATTGATGTTGGCATTCATGCCTGTATCGTCTTCTAACAGGGTGGTTGAGCCTGTCACTAGGTTCACGCCCCAAACTTGTACGGGTGTCGATTGGAATAGGTAAGCCTGGCTCGGACAGGTATCGAATGGCGCTGCGTTGGCGACCAAAGGCGCACTTAATAGCAAACTTAACGTTGTAATTCTCATATCTACATCCTTGTCATAGAAGGTCTAGATACTTTTACAAGTTACGTGCCACTTTTAAGCTGTTGATTTTTATTGTTTATATTCTAAATTACTGAGATGTGCAATATATTCTCAAAATGAGAATTCAAATGAAACTAATCTTTTATAGATCATTTCAAATTGATAAATCGATTTGAGAAGCTGATGTTGAGACCTAAAAAAGCCCTGACTTTTAGTCAAGGCTTAGGTTGTCGATTAGAGGGGGATATGACTTAGTCTACCCACACACCGAGCAATTAGGCATCTTCATTAAATTCATTTCACGCCAGCTGTGGGACATGGCATCGAGAATTAAAAGTTTGCCTTGCTTTGGTTGTCCAAACTGAGCAATAACCTTGATAGCTTCCAAAGCTTGAGCTGCGCCCACCATGCCAACTACCGGTGCCATCACACCGGCTTCAACACAGCTTAGTGCAGCGTTGCCGAATAGAGCACTCAAGCACTGATAACACGGCGCGTCAGTATCTTGATAAGTGAATACGCTGATCTGGCCTTCCATACGAATAGCAGCACCAGAAACTAATGGTGTTTTCGATGCGTAGCACAAGCGGTTCAACTGATTACGTGTTTCTACGTTGTCACTTGCGTCGAGAACAAGCGAGTGAGTTTCAATCAACTTGCCAAGTGCTTGGTCATCAAGCCTGTGGTCGACAGTTTCAATCGTTAGATGAGGGTTCAATATCTGAAGCGACTCAGCTGCAGAATCGACTTTCTTCTTACCAATGTCAGCATCAGTGTGAAGGACTTGTCGTTGTAAGTTAGAAAGCTCGACAATATCATCATCGATCAGTGTCAGCTTACCAATCCCCGCAGTCGCAAGGTATTGAGCAGAGGCACAACCTAAGCCTCCAGCCCCTAATACTAAGATTGAGCTCTGCTTTAGCGCTTCTTGGCCTTCAAAATCAAACTGCTTAAGAATGATTTGACGGTTGTAGCGAAGCATCTCTGCGTCAGACAGTATTTCCATCAGTAAGCCTCGTTAGTAAAGCGTCGAGTTAAACAGTTGGATCTGAACCGTTTCACCGACTTCAACACGGCCGCGTTCGCGCTCTAGTACCACAAAGCAGTTTGCTAAACTCATTGAGCGGAAAGCGCCAGAGCTTTGGTTACCCGTTGTTTCTACCACAAATTGACCGTTTTCAATCGAGTAAATGCCACGCTGGTAATCAGTACGGCCTGGGCCTTTTTTGAATGCAGACTTGCTGATAGCAGGAATAGATTCCGGAGCTGTCCACGCTGTGTGACCAGCCAATTTAGCAAGCATAGGTTGAACCAAAACATACATGGTCATCATCGCCGATACTGGGTTACCCGGTAGGCCGCAGAACCACGCGTTATCCAACTCACCAAATGCGAACGGTTTACCGGGTTTGATAGCTAGCTTCCAAAAACCGATTTGCCCCAGTTCTTCAAGAATGTCTTTCGTGTAATCAGCTTCGCCAACGCTTACGCCGCCAGAAGTCACAACCACGTCTGCTATTTGCTGTGCTTTCTCGAACGTCTCTTTAAGCGTTGCAGTGCAATCTGGGATGATGCCTAGGTCTATAGCTTCACAACCAAACGCTTCAATTAGTGGTTTAATGCCGTAGCGGTTGCTGTCGTAGATCTGACCGTCTTCAAGAGGTTGACCTAGTGGCTTTAGCTCATCGCCGGTAGAAAAGAACGCGACTTTAGGCTTCTGTAACACTGTCACGTGGCTCACACCCAGCGAAGCAATCATTGGAATGTCACGAGGTGTTAAACGTTCACCGCGGCTAAGAACGATATCACCTTGTTTGATGTCATCACCAGTAGGGCGAATATTATTGTTCAGCTTGATGTCGTCTTGTTGAATTTCAATGCCAGTATCAGTTTCAACCGTATTTTCTTGCATGATTACGGCGTCACAACCTTCAGGGATCTTTGCGCCAGTCATAATGCGAATACAGGTGTTGCTTGGCCATTCACCTTCGAACGGTTGGCCTGCAAAAGATTTGCCTGCTAATGGTAGTACTTTACCGTTCTCTAGGTCTGCTAAGCGCAGTGCATAGCCATCCATTGCTGAGTTATCAAAAGGAGGTACGAAAATAGGGGAAAGAATATCTTCAGCAAGGACATAACCTAATGCTTCAGCAAGAGGTAGAGATAAAGTCGTTTGGATTGGTTTGATTGGTGATAGCAGCTTATCTAGTGCTTCTTCAATTGGCATTAAGCCCGGAGCGTCGCAACAGCCCATAATTGAAATCCTTTGGTCGTTATTATTTTGATTTAGTGGTTGGCAATAGTGGCTCCATAATTATCAAATCACAGATGTTCGCCAACGAAATTGCAGCCACTTTAGCATAGTTTAAGCCCCGTAAATAATGACCTCCCTTAAAATATGGGTGTATTTAATCAAAATTCCGAGTATCCTTGTTTGCCATCCAGAAGGGGTATTAAAAGAGGAAGTTCAATGTCAGGTCTTAGCGAATCAGCGAAGTTGGTTAAAGATGCGCTAGCAAGCCGCGGATTAGAGACACCAATGCGTCCTAACCAGGTTAGCCGAGAAGAGAAAAAGGAACGAATCGAACACCATATGCGTGAGATTCTAACTCTCCTTGAACTTGATCTTGCAGATGACAGTCTGGAAGAAACGCCGCAACGTATTGCAAAAATGTATGTGGATGAGATTTTCTCTGGTTTGGATTACGCCAATTTCCCTAAAATCACCGTGATCGAAAACAAGATGGGTGTTCGTGAAATGGTTCGTGTAAAAGACATTACCGTCACCAGCACATGTGAGCATCACTTAGTCACCATTGATGGTAAAACCGCAGTCGCTTACATTCCTCAAGGTAAGATCATTGGTCTTTCGAAGATCAACAGAATCGTTCGTTTCTTTGCTCAACGTCCTCAAGTTCAAGAGCGCATGACACAGCAAATCCTTGTAGCATTGCAAACGCTACTAGAAACGGATGATGTTGCTGTAACCATGGATGCGGTTCATTACTGCGTGAAATCTCGTGGTGTAATGGACGCAACCAGCGAAACAACAACAACAGCTCTGGGGGGTATTTTTAGATCAAACCCAGCAACGCGCCATGAGTTCTTACACGGCCTGCGTTAATACGTTTCGTTATTTGATAAGCTCGATTTAGCCTTAGAAAATCGACAACCAAGATTCTAAGCCTCGCACTCTGCGGGGCTTTTTTGTGCTTGCAATGAAGTCACTGCAATGACTGCGAATGTCGTCATTCCCTAGCGTGAAGAATGAGCGACTCATTCACTTTCGTCATTCCCTAGAGTGAAGAATGAGCGAGTAGGGAATCTGTTTACCTGTGTAGTTTCTGACTTGGTATGAGATCCCCAATTCAGTCGTTCCTCCTTCTCGGGGATGACGGTGTGTGAGGGTTCAGTGTGTATTCTATCGACAGCTTTTTAGAGGCAAACGCTGCTGATCTTGCAGAATGAGAGACTCGTTAATTTTTGTCATTCCCTAAAGTGAGGAACGAGTGTAATAGGGAATCTCTGGCGGCTAAGCAGAATAAGTGCGCTCTATAAAAATATAGAGCGTATCTAGAGTCAGTCGCTGGTGGGAATGCTTAAGAAAGATTAAACAAACGTTTAAAGTAATGAACAAAACTGGACGGCTTATTCTCAGCTTGATAGAGGTTCAAACCATCATAAAAACTTGCCATGAACTCTACGCGAATCTCATCATCGGTGTTTTTTGATACGCGAGATAGCAACGAAGCGGCTACTGCTGCGTGATCATTAGCAAGGCTGTAATCCATTCCTAGTCGTCCCTGAACGAACAACCACAAATGAGTGATTAACTGTAACTGCTGAGCGTTAGAGTTTTGAAACTTGTCGCTGTGCTCAGTGCCCACTGTAGTATCGAATACATTTTGCATTGCCTCATTCGCTTCTTTATTGCTTTCAAAGCGATAGCTTGCATCGATATGTACCTTGGTTAACAGGCCGAGCAACGTCTGACGTGCAGAGTTGTCCGGCTTGTTCTCGCAAGCGTGTCTAAACAGAGCATGGTTTTCATCAATAAATGACTTTAACTCTTTTTCATAGCCAGTCGTCAGCGCTTTGACTGAATCGAGACCTGCGAGCTGCAAACACGCTTCGAGCTTAGTTTGGCGCTGAGGTTCAGTCTGAGTTTGGATCTCAGTCATTACTCTGTAGCTCTTCCCACGTTACTTCTGCAGATTGCGTGTCGCTGTTTACGAACGCAGAGTTACCCGACAGCATTACTGATAGGTCCATCGTACGTTGTGTCATCGCTGCTAGCTGCTCAATACCATCGTTGTCTAGACGAACGATCTGAGCTTTCAGGTAACCAAATTTACCTTTGTTCTGCTCCCACCAAACGTTCGACTTAGTGTTGAAGCTGAACACGCTCACAGACTTAGATAAGCGAGTCGCCTTCTTAACGCGTTCTGGATCGGGTTCGCCAACATCAATCCACTCTAAGATTTGGTCATCTAACGACTTCTGCCATAAATCGGGTTCTTCAATGCTAGACAACCCTTTAGTGAACTCAAGTTCAGGAGATGCATTGATACAGAAAGCAATGATACGAGCCATCATGCGCTGTTCTGTTTCAGAAGGGTGTTGTGCAACCGTTAGATTAAAAGAGTCGTAATAGTCGCGATTCATATCGGTTAAAGAGATGCGAAACTTAAAGATTGTTGGTTTGAGAGCCATTGATAGGGTGTCTTAGATAGAAATAGTGAGGGGATGTTACCTTAAATCTCTGAATAGCGTGTAAAAAAATAGCCAGCAGAGGCTGGCTATTTTTAGAAAGATGTTTACCACTCTGTTCGCTTCTGTTTCTTTACGAATCGAAACAGTGCTCAGTGTGACTTTAGCGGCATTTATTCTGGCTGTGATTGCTGTGAGCTTAATTCTCAAATATTGCTTAGAGAGCTAAAATATTTAAAATTAAACGCAGCGTCTAACACATGTCTAATATTCAAAGGCTTAGCATCATATCCACCACCGTAATGGCGTGTTATAGTTCTTAGCGGTTTGCAGTTTATCGCAGGTAGTCATATACAATACCGATCTTAAACTGCGGCTATAGTTTGTTATGCGATGACTTCGTTACTAGGGTAATACGCTTTAATGTGCGCTTTAGTCTCTTTAAGGAGACTGGGTTGTGAGTTTGTGGAGACAGGCTATTGCTAAGCCCATTTTCTGTTGGAATGATAAAACCATGAGAAACAATTGGTTAAGTGAATCTCATCACGTCATCGGTGACGATGTCACAGAGATTTCGAATGTTAAGTCTGTAAAAGCCACTTCTAAAATAGGCGATATGTGCGCTGTACCTGTGTACAACGTTTATGCGTCTTGTGGGTTTGGTGCTCAAAACGATACCGAGTACCAACTTAGAACCGAATTCCTACCTTGCTTATGGTTAAAACGTTTCGGCCTGACAGAAGAAGATGCTCGTATCATCATTTGCCACGGCGACTCAATGGAAGACACTTTGAGCGACGGAGATGAAGTATTAGTCGATACCCGAGAACTCGATCACCCAGTAAAGCATGGTGTTTATGTTGTTCGCATTGGTAAGCACGTTTACATAAAGCGCCTGAAATACGACATCATGGCTGAGGGCTATAACGTCATCTCAGACAACAAAGAAGAATATGATTCGTTTATCGTGAATGAGGAGAAACTCGACGAGTTCGCGGTAATCGGGAAAGTTATTACCACCGTCATGAAGGCGGTGATTTAGAAAAGCAAAGGCGACCTCAGGGTCGCCTTTTTTGTTCTTGGAGATTGATAGAAATGACAATAATTGTATCGATGGGCGTGCTAGTCATGATTTTGGTTACCATTTTAAAAGTATCACGAGATCACGCTCATATTGAAAAGTCACGCGAACTGCAAACTTGTGGCAGCGTAACTGTGAAAGAAATGACAGTTAATCCGTTTTTAAATAAAAACATCAACTAATCAAAGAAAGGTAAGAATGAGAAATTTTAATTATTTAGGGAAAAGTGCTGAAGGAGACGATGAGTACGAATGCCCTAACCCAAGTTGTAAAGAGAAAGTACTGTCCGCATTATTGACTCCGGTAACATCGTGCGACCGTGGATGTGAATTACAAGCTGATTGCTACTATTGTGATCAACCGGCATGTCTGGAACCTAAGAGCTCAATTGGACCTCGTCAAAAAAACACACCAATGACAAACCCTGATTCAGAAATGATTGAAGAGTTGAGTAATGAAATCGATGAGCTACCACAATCCGATCCTGAAGGAGGACTGAGGAGGTCAAGAAAAGTAAAGCGCAATTAGTCTGGAGTTTGGTGTGACGATTTATTGATAAGGCGCTCTGTAGGGGGCTTTATTGTGTTTGGTATTGATGTTTTTGTCTTTAATGAGGTGTCAGTGTGGTAGATAAACAAAGTAGACAGCTTAAACTATTAGAAGTACTTCGTGAGCTAGATAAAAAAGGCCAAGTATTCGGTGTTAAAGAGGCCGCTGATTCAACAGGTTACACCGTTAACTCAGTAAATAAGTATTTTAATGAAAAGTTGAAAGGGGAGTACCTTGCGAAAATTACACGTTCGACGTGGAAATGCCAAGGTATCTGTCAGCTTTCAAATGAAGGTTTTTTAAGTCTTATGTCTCAAAGCTTAAATACTAAACAGAAATCGTCAGACGAAATACTTTCAGACCAATTAATTAAAAGAAGTCATGATGCATTTACGCTAGCCCTTGAAGTCTATAATCGTCCAACTCTGGGTAATAGAGTTGAAGCTTTTACTATTATGATGGTTAATGCTTGGGAACTTATGCTCAAGTCTGAACTAGTAAAATCTAAAGGCGCGAAAGAAATCTTTAAAGACAGTAATTTTAGCATTAGCGTTCGCGACGCAATGAATAAGCTTATGAAGTCGGATGACAACATCACAAAAAATCTAGATACGCTTATCGACTTACGAGACCAAGCGATTCACCTTCTTATTCCAGAACTGCAACCTCAACTTTCACGTTTGTTTCAATCTACTGTTTTGAATTATCAAAAACGTTATAAACGTATAATGGGTAACAGTCCTTTGGCTGGTCAAAGTGTCGGCTTATTAAGCTTAATTGTTGATGGAGTTGAACCAGAAGTGGCTGTCATCAAAGAGAACTATGGTGACTTGACGGCAAGCCAGGTTAAGACTTTTCTTGGTAAATTTACTCAGATGGCTCGTGAGTGTGACTCAGATGAGTTTTCGATTGATGTTGACTACAAATTAGCGTTGACTAAGAAAGAGTCTGATAGCGATTTGTCGTTGTGTCTTAGTGATGCTGGCGAAAACGCTATCATCATTCGAGAAACAAAAGATTTAGACATTACGCACCCTTACCATCAAAAGACAGCGATTGCTGAAATTAATCTTCGACAGTCCCTGAAAATTACGAGCTTTTCTTTCCAAGCTGTGCTTCAAAAGCACAAAATTCAGAATTCAAAACGCTCGAATCACCACTACGAGATCGACAGAAGGCACCGTTATTCTGAAGTATTTATTGAGTGGTTTGCTAAGAGTTTAAGTCAGCCAAATTGGCTAGAAAGCGCATTGGAAAGTTACAAAATGAAGCGAAGTAAGAAAATAAAAATAAGAGTATAAAATCTAAGTACTTTTAAAACTGGTGATGAGGTATTGCATTTGTTATCTACAGGCACAGTTCACTAGATATTAGCACTGGTGTATATGATAAGTAGTACTTGCTCGACTTATAGGAGTAGTCGCACTTATTTAAGTTCGACTACTAAAAGATCGAATGAATAGAGCTGATATGAGACGTTTACGCGACTTGATCAGCCTCTGATTCACTCGTGACAAGAGATATCATCTGTGTGTATAACGAGGTATGTTCGAAGCGATCTCTTGTGTATTTACTACGTAGATACCTCTCAACTGCCTTGGCATTTACATTTTGGTCCGAAGAAAAAGGTTGACTGAATACTTTCGATAGCAACTGACAAAAGTCATGACCATTCGCTGTTTGATACTTGCAGTGGTCAACGTCACATAGCTCTCGATATTTAGAGATAATGTCTTCACGATTGCTGGTATCGACTCGCTGACTTCGACTAATAACGCAGTCTATTAAAGTGTCAATGTTCACTGTTACATCGAATTCATTTATCGAAACTGACCCAGTGGATGCATAATTCATCCCTTTAAAATTTGCATTTAAGCCGAGAGTTTTGCATGTAAATTTAACTAGACCAATTTTGTGACAAGCATCCATTAAAGTGCCTAATAGTGCATCACCTATAGCGTCTATATTCATAAGATATAATGTGTCGGTCTTGCTATATTCGGTAATGAAATCAGTCATGAATTCGTTATGAAGCATCATGATTTCAGAATCATGTTTATCGGTCATGAAAATATCGTTATAGGTATTATCAAGTAGGTGATCGAAATCTGCATCAACCACACCATAGACATCGTTAGAGATTCGAGTTTTCAAATTGGTTACTGCTGCTATTACCTCGTTTTTGCCACTTGCAGGAGTACAGTAGAAAAATTCATCGTTTCTCAATACCATATTAAATAATGTTATATCAGTATCACCCTCTACAACAAAAACCACTTTATCGCCCACACTACTTGTCTGAACTTGCAGTAGGAGAGAAGCAAACTTTGTATTTTCACCACGAGAGTTTGCGGCGTTCATTAAGCTTGTCATAACTACTTAGTACCTGTGTCAATCTCGTGTTTATCATATAGATCTACGGATATATGCCAGTCATCATTGATGATGTCGGGAGAGTGTGTCGCGAGAATAAGTTGTGAGTAGTTATTAAATCTAGCTATTTTTGCAAATTCGCCTAAAAGACTTTTTTGCCATGTTATATGTAATGAGATCTCTGGTTCATCGATCAATATCAGCGTTCCATTTACCGCATTGAATATGAGGTCAAAGAAGATGGAAACTTGATTCTTCTCACCAGAAGATAAGAGTTCAAGAGGGATGTCATCTTTCGAGTGATTAAAGAACCCAAATCCAACTTCAGGATTAATGAATAGTGTTTTAAAGGCAAATTTTTTCGATGCAATCAGCTCTGAGAATAATGTTAGGCGGCCAATAAAGTCTTCACTTAATGATACCTCGTAGAATATATCACTCAACTTCTCATTCAAGCTTGCCGCAGAGCTAGGTAAACAACTTAGCTCGTGTGGTTCAATTTTGAGGTATTTGTTTGAAGTTGATAGCAAGCCTAATTTTGCATAAGGGGTTAGTTTTTCTTGTAAGCCAACTATACGCTCTTTAAGCATATCAGGCAGTTGCTCACGGGTAGATGCTTGTTTTCCCGTTATACACGAAAACAACTCGTCAACAAGTGTATCTAGCTTTTGTGTTTTGTTTTTCGTCTCTTGCATTCTAGTTGCTAGATCTGAACATTGCTGTGTGATGATTTTGTTGGATTCAGACTCATTGTTAAGACGCATTGAGTTAATAAGGATAGAATGTGCTTTTGTGCTATCAAAGATCGTCTCTTGAGATATGTGGCATTCGGTATGTGTAATTATTTTCTTCGTCTCATTTAGAAACGACTCAACTTGAAGACCAGTATTACTATTTAAGTAACGGATATGACCCAAGTTAGTGAAAATATCAAAAGAACCAAATTTTATCTTAGCTAACTCTGAGTAATTATTAGATATCGCATGATGAATCAGCTTAAGAATCATCGTTTTACCGTAACCGTTTGGACCAGTAATGATTAGTTGCTCTGAATCGGCAAACTGAAGGTCATAATTTAAGAAGCCAAAAAGTCGTTGAATTGAGATTTTATTTATTTTTAATTGCATTTTCTTATGTATGTTTATGAAAACTGGGCATATAGTACCATCAAGCATACACGCGTAAAGTGTAGATTGTAGGCTTTGTTGCGTAATTCAGTGGAACTAAATCAAGAACCTACGATCTGATCAGCTACCACCACTCTCTCTCGTAGCCTTATGCCTAAACCTCGTTACAAAACAACCAACTGGAAGCAATACAACCAATC
>NZ_JBFRKT010000042.1:0-51923 GCF_041469545.1 Vibrio sp. 10N.286.49.C3 | reverse complement strand
TCTTAAACGATCGGCATTATAGCGCATGCTAGGTCTTTTTGTTTTTGACGCACTCGATATCAAGAAGCTCTCAATATCAATAAGTACTCAATATTAAGAAGTACTCACAGGAGTGAAAAAATCATCATTCACCCGCTTTAACAAACGAGCTTAGCTCTTGCTGTGGATGTTCAGCCGTCAGTGTCTCTATCGAGTCTGCAACCAACACCTTACCTAGCGCTACAAAAACGAACTTATTTGCGATACTGCGTGCATCACCTAAGTGGTGAGTAACCATCAATACCGTAATGTTTCGCTCTGCGGCTAATCGCCTAACCAGGTTAAGCATTTCCTCACGAAGCAAAGGGTCAAGCGCAGAGAAAGGTTCATCAAGCAACCAAATATCATGAGGCTGAACAAAACAACGCGCTAACGCGACACGCTGACGTTGACCGCCCGATAAGTGCTCAGGCAGTCTATCTAAATACTCCGCGACACCCACTTGTGCAGCGGCCTGTTCGACTTCGTGCTTTTGGGTTGCCGTAAGCTTTAACCCTGGATGCAAGCCTAAGCCAATATTTTCACGTACGGTGAGATGGGCAAACAAATTGTGCTCTTGAAACAGCATAGCCAATGGGCGTTGATGTGCTTCTTTGCCAATCAGTGACTGTCCCGCTACAGAGATCTCACCCGAAGTGGGCTCAATAAACCCAGCAACCAGTGCCAACAGCGTTGATTTACCTGCGCCACTTGGCCCCATCAGCGCAACAATATCGCCCTGCTCAGCTTGAAAATCAAAGCAAAACAACTCTCTGTGATAGTGGTAGTCCACATCTTTCATCACTAACATCATCGGTTCCTCAACTCTTTAGCATCGAGCTTAGATCTTCGAGTAAATAAAAATTCAATCAGGCTAAAGCTGCCAACACTCAGTAACAGTAAGCTCACGGAAACCACAGCTGCGGCTTCCATTTGATAGCTGCCTAATAATTGGAATAGGTACAAGGGCAGAGTTCTAAAATCTTGGCTACCAAACAAAGCAATCGCGCTTAAGTCACCCATTGCTAACATAAAGCTGATCGAGAAGGCTTGTGCCATCGGTTTACGCAATGCGCGCCACTCCACTAGCCTAAAACGCGTGAAACCAGTCATTCCCAAACTTGCGCACACATACTGATACTGCTGAGACAAATGCAGCATAGGTTGAGCCAAGGTTTTAATTACGTAAGGAAGCGCCATTAAACTGTTTACTGCAATCACGATAAAGAAAGCTAAGCTGAAAACATCGGTGAATGAACGCAGTAATAAGAAGAGGCCCGTACTGATCACAAGCCCCGGCGTCACTAAGATAATAGTGCCAATCAGCTCGATTTTATCGGCTCGAAAATTCTTGTTCTGTAAACGCCATGCTCGACTAGTCAGCAGTATCGCGATACCAATACCAACAGCGATAACACTTGCTAATGACGCGACTTTAACCGAGGTCATTAACGCAGCCCAAAACGGCTCGCTGCTCAGTACGATTAATGCCTGCGAGTTAATGCCACTGACGATAACCATAGCTAATGGCGGCAATACCAGCATTGAGACGGTGATGATCCAAAAGCTATCCCAAGCTTTTGACCACCAGCAGTCCTTAACCAAATATTTCTCTTCCGACAATTGACTGGCTATCACTGAAATAGGTTTCGATAGACGTTGAATGCTCACAGCTAACACACCACACAGCAGCATTTGCCATATTGCGAGCAAGGCACCAGCCTGCAGGTCAAAGTCGAATTTAATCGCCTGATAAATAGCGAGCTCGATAGTAGTTGATTTAGGTCCACCGCCTAGTGCCATCACGGTAGTAAAGCTGGTAAAACACAGCATGAAGACCAAACCACACACATGTGGCAGTTGCTGTCTTAAACGAGGCCATTCAACCCATCTGAATTTGTTCCAATGACTCATACCCAAATGAGCACAAAGCTTATGCTGCTCGGCAGGTACGGTATCTAAAGCTTGTAAAAGTAAACGGCTAGCATAAGGCAGGTTAAAGAAGACATGTGCGAGCAAAATACCATTCAACCCATAAATCGAGAATGGTAGTTTAATATCGAAGTTCGCCAGAAATTTAGCTAACCAACCACTGTTACCATAAATAGCTAGCAAACCAAATACGCCAACTAATACGGGCAAAACCAAGGTCGAAGCAAACAGCCTTAACAACAAGGCCCGTCCAAAAAAATGTCTGCGACACAGCGCATGAGCAATAGGTATAGCAAAGCCAACACTCAGCACCGTTGAGAGTGTCGCTTGATAGAAACTGAATTTCGTTACATGCCAATAGTAAGGATCGGACCATACTTGGCTGATATCAAGAGAAGGGGCATTGCTTAGCAATGCCCCAACTGCTGAAACCACGAAGGCGGTAATGAATATCGCAACCCAAACCCCGACCTTAGGTGTTTTCTTTATCATAAATTGATTTTTTACCGTAAATGGTTCACTCCAAACATAACGAATGAACCTTTAAATACAGAAAGCTAGTTTTTTAAAAGTACGTTAGAAAACTCATTTTCTTAAATAATAAGTTAAATAGTAAGTTAAAAAGTAAGCGCACTCTGCCATTCACGAATCCAAGGCTTACGCTTCTCAGCGATCTCTTCTGGTGTGAAGCTTAGCGCTTTCTGAGGAACCGTAAGTTGCTCGAACCCTTTTGGTAGCTCAACATCGGTCACTGGGTACATCCAGTTGCCAGTAGGCATCGCCGATTGGAACTCATCACTTAAGATAAATGCCATAAACTCATCGGCAAGCTTTTCGTTCTTGCTTCCTTTAACCTTCGCTGCCACTTCCACTTGAGTGTAATGACCTTCTTCAAAGCTTGCAGCTGCGTACTTAGAGTCGCTTTCTGCAATGATGTGATAAGCAGGAGAAGTTGTGTAAGACAACACTAAATCAGACTCGCCTTCTAGGAACATAGAGTAAGCTTCAGACCAGCCTTTAGTCACAGTCACAGTTTTCTGAGCAAGCTTCTTCCATGCTGCAGTTGCTTCATCACCGTAAACCGACTTCATCCATAGCATCATGCCTTGGCCTGGTGTTGATGTACGTGGATCTTGATAGATAACCTTAAGATCGTCACGTTGCTCAACCAGTTCTTTCAGGCTCTTTGGCGGATTTGCTAGCTTCTCTTTGTTATAGATAAACGCAAAGTAACCAAAATCGTAAGGAACAAAAGTGCTGTCGTTCCAACCGTTAGGAAGTGTCACTGATGACGTATCAACACTGTGCTCAGCCAATAAGCCCGTAGATTTCGCTTCAGCCATGAGATTATTATCTAGGCCTAAAATGATGTCAGCTTTGCTGTTGCCACCTTCAAGACGTAAGCGGTTTAGAATAGACACACCATCTTCTAACGCGACAAAATTCACATCACAACCACACTTTTCTTCGAATGCTTTTTCAACGGCAGGACGAGGACCCCAATCCGCAGCAAAAGAGTCGTAAGTGTAAACCGTTAAGGTATTGTCTGCTGCGAAGGCAGAAAAAGAGGTGGCTGTAGTAACAGCAAGAGTTGTTAATGTTAATTTCACTGGACGCTCTCCATGGTCTGAGCGGCACAGGTTTGAGGGAGGAGAACGGTAGAGGTTGTTCCTAACTCAATTCCTACGCCAGCATTATCTGGTTCAGGTTTACGGGTCCCAAGTGTCTGCTTGATCTCAGCTCGCATTCATTATTTGAATGGTTCGCTCCCCGATGAGTGTTCAGGATTGTAATTTGATTTTTAACAATAAGCCATCAAGTTTGGATCAATTACGTTGATCGTAACCCCAACGTGGCACTAAATCTTGCTCGATACCAAGGTGATCAAGAATACGTGCCACCATAAAGTCGACCAGGTCTTCAATCGACTTAGGTTGATGATAAAAACCCGGAGCTGCAGGCATAATCGTCACGCCCATGGTCGAGAGTTTGTGCATATTCTCTAAATGCAACGTAGAAAATGGCGTCTCACGAACCACCAACAACAACTGTCCTCGCTCTTTCATAACCACGTCGGCTGCACGCTCGATTAAGTTATCTGATAGGCCATGAGCAATCGATGCCAAGCTTCCTGCAGAGCATGGACACACCACCATCTGCTTCGGTGCTGCTGAACCAGATGCAACCGGTGAGAACCAATCATCTTTGCCACACACCACCAGCTTTTCTGGGTCGCAATCTAAATGCTTAACCAAAGCTTGTTTCGCAGCATCTGGCCCAGCAGGTAACTTAAGTTCATGCTCGGTCGCCAACACCACTCGCGCTGCCGATGATATCAGCAAGTAGACCTGATAATCGGCGGCCAAAAGGCATTCAAGTAAACGCAGGCCATAAGGCGCACCGGATGCGCCAGTGAAAGCCAGAGTTATCGCTTTATCGTGTTTTGTCATGTTCTCAATTACTTCAAATTATAAGGTCGAGGATGCGTTAACCTTTGAGTGCCAATCCATCCAACAGTTTCTGGTGAATACCACCAAAGCCACCATTACTCATTACCAAGATTTGGTCACCCGCTTGTGCCTCAGAGACAATTTTAGCAACGAATGCATCCATGTTATCACTCACGTGCGCGGGTTGGTGACACGCATCGGCGACGTCTTGTACCGACCAATCAATGTTATCGGGTTGGAATAAGTAAGTAGAATCCGCTTGCTTCAACGAATCAGCCAGCGTTTCTTTGTGCACTCCACATTTCATTGTGGCAGAACGAGGCTCTAAAACGGCAATTATTTTTTTCGTGTCGACCTTATTACGTAAACCGCCCAGCGTAAGTTCAATTGCTGTTGGGTGATGAGCAAAATCGTCATAGACAGAAACGCCTGCCACTTCGCCTTTAAACTCTAGACGACGTTTGGTGTTGATGAACTTCGCCAACGATTCACACGCTAAATCAGGTGTCACCCCTACATGTCGCGCAGCTGCAATCGCCATCAAAGCATTATTGACGTTATGGTCGCCAACCAAATCCCAGTCGACAGTTCCTACGCATTCGCCTTGGAAGTACACTCCAAATTGAGACCCGTCTTTAACCAGCTTCTTGGCATCCCAATCACCTTGTTCACCACTCGATTCTGTCTCACTCCAGCATCCGCGAGATAAAACATCTTGAATAGCCGTATCTTCTTTAGGAGAGAAAATTCGGCCATTACCTGGCACAGTGCGCACTAAGTGGTGGAACTGACGCTTAATCGCCTCAAGATCATCGAAGATGTCAGCATGATCGAACTCGAGGTTATTCATTACCAAGGTTCTTGGGTGGTAGTGAACGAACTTAGATCGTTTATCAAAAAAAGCACTGTCGTATTCGTCAGCTTCGACCACGAAGAACATGCTTTCACCAAGGCGAGCAGAGATACCAAAGTTACCTAACACGCCGCCCACTAAGAAGCCAGGCGCATAGCCACAGTCTTCTAAAATCCAAGCCAGCATGCTCGATGTTGTTGTCTTGCCATGCGTTCCCGATACCGCTAATACCCAACGATCATGCAACAAGAACTCTTGCAACCATTGCGGGCCTGAGGTGTATCTAAGGTTGTTATCCAATACATACTCAACACACGGGTTGCCACGACTCATCGCATTACCAATCACCACGAGATCAGGCCTTGGTTCTAACTGGCTTGGGTTAAACCCTTCAATAATTTCAATCCCTTGAGACTCCAACAAAGTGCTCATTGGTGGGTAAACATTCGCGTCACTACCGGTAACCTTGTGACCTAATTGACGAGCCAATACCGCTGCACCTCCCATGAAGGTGCCACAAATTCCTAAGATATGAATATGCATAAATTGCTTCCAAACGCTTGGCTAAATGAACCATGTCTAAATCAAACTACTGCACTCATTATCATTAAATGGCGATTAAAAGCGAGTAGCAATGCAAAACAAATTTAGTCGACATAGTAAGTGAGATCTGCGTCGCTTAGTTCATTACCATTAAAAAGATCTAACCTTTAGAATTTAAGTAGGCGTCTAGGTGAATAAAGCCCGAGTAAGAGGCAAATTCTATAGTGCTCAAATCCCCCTAATATTGAGAGAAGTTTAAGGAAATAACATGTCTGAGATGCGCACCCTTGGTGAGTTCATTGTTGAGAAACAGAGTGACTTCCCCCATGCAAGCGGTGATCTATCATCCCTTTTGTCGTCTATTCGACTTGCTGCAAAAATTGTTAACCGTGAGATCAACAAGGCTGGTCTAGTCGACATCACTGGCGCTGTTGGTACAGACAACGTTCAAGGTGAAGAACAGCAAAAGCTAGACCTTTACGCGAACGACAAGTTTAAAGCGGCTCTAGAGGCTCGTGATCAAGTTTGTGGTGTTGCAAGTGAAGAAGAAGACGAAGCTGTCGCCTTCAATAAAGAGCTCAACAAAAACGCAAAATACGTCGTTCTGATGGACCCACTTGATGGTTCTTCAAACATCGATGTCAATGTATCTGTTGGTACAATCTTCTCTATCTATCGTCGAGTATCGCCTGTTGGTACCCCACCAACACAAGAAGACTTCCTACAGCCAGGACACAAGCAAGTAGCCGCGGGGTACGTAATTTACGGCTCTTCAACTATGCTTGTTTACACAACTGGTGCAGGTGTAAATGGCTTCACCTACGACCCATCTCTGGGCACCTTCTGTCTGTCTCATGAAAACATGATGATCCCTGATGAAGGTAAGATTTATTCCATCAACGAAGGTAACTACATTCGCTTCCCTACGGGTGTTAAAAAGTACATCAAGTACTGCCAAGAAAATGAGCCAAGCGACAACCGCCCTTACACATCACGTTACATCGGTTCTCTAGTATCAGATTTCCACCGTAATCTTCTGAAAGGCGGTATCTACTTATACCCGAGTACGCAAAGCCACCCTCAAGGTAAACTGCGTCTGCTGTACGAGTGCAACCCAATAGCCTTCATCATGGAGCAAGCTGGCGGTATTGCCTCCGATGGCGCCCAACGCATCATGGATATAAAACCAACAGAACTGCACCAACGTGTGCCTTTCTTTGTCGGTTCTAAGAACATGGTGAAAAAAGTAGAAGAGTTCCTTGAACTTAACCGAGACTAACCGTCTCGCTTATTTTTCAAGTTAACGCCATTAAAAAAGCCAGCATTTACATGCTGGCTTTTTGTTCGACAACTCAGAATACATAGATGTTACGGATAGATAACTATTTACGGATTGTCCCGCTTACACCAGTCACCCGAAAGTATTTCTTTATTAGCCGTTAGATCAAGCTGATACAAATATACCCATGCTAATCCAAATATAGTCTCTATTTGTTCGCGACGATACTCAACAGGAACATCTTCTAGCCGATCGAGCGAAGCCAAAACTTCATCGTTAATGATATAGACCTCGCCAACGACATTTTTCTTTCCAGAAATCATCGCCGGATAGGCACCTAAATCAAAAAGAGCGTATTCCTCAGGGGTGTCAAACCTTCCTAAGCATTCGTCATCCGCTAATCATTCACGACTCAAGTGTTACTCGAATTCAAATTGATAGAGAAGATCCACGGCACTGTCTAGCCCCGATACGGCTTCAACATAGAGATCCTGCATCAATCGATAACGAACAGTAAACTCACCTAACGAGTTAAAGATACCTACGCCATACTTCACCTGTAAACCAGGGAGAATGTAGCCGCTGACCGTAACCTGGGAATCATCTCCAGAGCCTGCAGTATCCAGTTGCAAGTCCTGTACGCCAAAAGCCTCACCAATTTCGCCGACAACCTTGCCGCTCTTCGCCAAGCTTAAGCCAATTAAGGTCGTTGTCATTGAACCATTCGACTCACCATCAATATCTTGACCACGCAAAATATAAGACAACGCATTGGCTTGCGGCATCGCAGGATCAGAATAAATTTCGATGGTCGGCTCTGTCGCCGGGCCTGTCACTCGAATACCAGCTGTCACATCATCCTGAGTATTATCAGGGTTACGTATCGCATTGATCGCTACATATGGCTGATCTGGAGGACCATTCATTAGAATCTTACCTTCTTTGATCAAGAGATCTTGTCCAAAGGATTGGTAAGTACCATCGACGATGTTTACCTCACCTGTGATAAAAGGACCTTGGTCTTTTTGAGCCACATTGAGCTTACCAACCAAGTCGCCTTCAAGACCGAATGCTGACAATTTAAAGTCATCACCAATGGAGATATTAATATTGGTCATCACATTGAATGGAATCGTGTCTTCGCTCTCTGGCTCAAGATCTTTATTCAAGATAACTTGATCAGAAGAGACGCCGACCGCTGACGGTGGTAAGTCTTCGACAACGATACGTCCCCACGGTAATGCGATATCACCCGTAATTTTTGCAAGCTCTGGAGTGACATCAATGGTCATGTCAGGCACGACCTTCACCTTAACCATAGGCGGAATATCAACCATCAACTCGTCGGCAAACACTCTGACATTAGAGTGCCATGCTTTAAGATCCTGCCAATCCCCGGAGCCTTCGATATCAAGGTGACCATCGGGTGTTTCAACATTGGCATCTAACTTCGCGCTGTAGCCGTCAAAATCGAGGTCAATACGACCATCTTTAATATCGACTGGTGTGACATCGCCTTTGACTTGAATACCATCAACAGAGAATTGACCAAAGACTTGAGGATGCATCAAAGAGCCTTTTACCTGTAGGTCACTCTCAAGATCGGCCTTCAACAGGTTGTATTCGCCGAGGATTGGCTGTAAGAAGTCCAGATGGAAAGTTGTCAGCTTAATTGCCGCATCGACCATTTTGTCTTCTGCGAGAATGTCTGGTAACGACACCGAGCCAGACAGGTCACCATTGTCGGAAACATCCAGTTTAAAGTCGGCGTTCAGTTGGTTGTCTTTCAACTGTGCATTCAATGCAACGCTTTCCCAACCGAGTGTGATTGGCTCACCAACTTGTTGAACAGCCTGACCTTTCGGCATATCGACGCTTACCGTCACCTCAGGTTCACCTTGTTCCGACCATTTGGCATGAGCGGTCGCATTGACTAAACCCTGTAATTGCGTTTCTTTAGGCATGAGGGCTTGGATCTGCTCAAAGTCGAATTGGTTAACGCCCAGTTTGGCCTCACCTGACTTTCCAGCGCGGATATCCTCATCCAGACACACGCTCGAACCCGATTGCTTCCAACAGTGCGCTTGAACGTCGGCATACTGCTTATCGACATCCGCCTTAATCGCAACGGGTTGGTCTAATACCCAAGGTCCCTGTTGAGTGGTAATTCTGACTCTGTCTAACGACCCATCCCAAATAAGAGAAGGCTTCTGAATCAATTCTCCAGAGATAGCCAAACTGGTCGACACTATATCGGATATCACATCAAGTGTTACGGTATGCTGCTTCTCACCGCCATTCACGGTTAAATCAATGCTTTCCACATTTTGTTCTTGATAGGTTAAGTTCTTAGCTTTCAATACAAGATCGGCTTGAGCTTCAGGCAATGGCAGAGGAACCACTGAGCCATTAAGCGATAAGGATTCTAGTGTTGCTTCGTTATTCCAATCGACCTTATCAACATTAAGTGCGAGATCGACCTTTGGCTCTTTCGTTGGGCCACTAAGCTGGATATTACCCATCACTTTACCCGTCAGCTCTGGAACACTCTTATCTAACTGTGGAAAATTAATCGCAACGCCCATACCCCATTGCTTATCCAGTTGCCCTTGAGCCTTAATCGAATTAACACCGTGAGCCAAGCTCAAACCACTGGTTTTCAGTTTAGGTTCACCGCTCGCGCTGCGATCTGACGCTGACAACTGCCCTTTGATATCCAGAGGGTATTCTCGTAGGATCCCCTCGATATCGAGCTTAGGTAGTTCAATCGCCCAACCACCCGCTTGTGTCAGTTCACCCGAAGTTACGATGCTTCCGCTAATGTTACCCTCGGCTTCTGGCCACTGCAGACCCGGTTGTATGTCTTTGAGCGTCACATCGGCTTGCCAATTAACGAGCTTCTTCCAGTTAGCTTTAACTACACCATTTAGTTCGCCACCCAAGGTATTCAGTTTCAAGCGTTCAAGTTCAATCTGTTCCGTGGTGCCTTTACCTTGTAGATCTATTGTTAAGGCAGGTATCTCCTTACCATCGGCTTCAGCTTTAAGCTGCACATTAAAACCATCTAATGAACCATCGGCTTTGAATTTCTCAATTGCAGCTTGGTAGTCACTTTTACCTGTCAAAGGCCATTGCGCTTTACCTCCCTCTAAAAGAAGGTCAAATGGCAGAGTCGGTTCTAAGGGTTGAATATCCCCAGACAACTTTGCCTCAATCAATTCGGAGAACTGAGACTCTAGGCTTAACTTAGCCACGCTGCCTTGTGCTTTCAGAGACAGTTTCTGACCAGCAAGATCGGTTTCTTTCACCAACGCCCCCAAAGAAAGCTCTAGCGGATAGCCGCCCTTGAGCTCAACCTTCGTCGTTAGGTTCGCGCTTGCTTGTGGCATATCGAGTTCGAGACTGGAAACGTCAACCGTGTGTTTACCCGCGCGAGCTTCTAACCCGAGGTGATTCACAACAATTGGCGCTTCTTGTTCTAGAGTGAAACGGTTGAGATCAAAACGCTCCAACACAATCTGTAAAGGAATCCAAACTTCAGGCAACTCGATAGCTGTCTTAGTTGCAGTATCTGGCTCGACAATTTCTGATTGTGGATCTTCAGTAGACTCTGCAAGTTTAACCTTAAGATCATTGAATAAGGTTGGCGATACTGTCAGCTTTTCCCCCTGCATACTCAGGGCAGTAGAGAACAAACCCCATTCAATTTCATGACCTAAGATATTCAGTTTGATATCAGATAAAGCGATTCGATTAATGACGATTGGTAGTGGTGTTTTTACCGATGTTACGGGCGGAGTAGGTTCTGCCTCTTCTGTAGAAGCTGGTGGCAATTCAGTAAGTGCAAAGTCCAGCCCTTGAATTGCTAAGCGGTCAACACATACTTTAGGGTCAAGCAGACAGCGCGGATTGATCGCCAATACCAAATTTTCAACCTTGGTATCGATATGCAGGCTATCATCTTTGAACTGGACATTATTAAGCGTAAAGCTTGGGAAAAGAGCGCCTTTAGTACTTTCCACTTTCAGTTGTGGCAATGCTTTTTCAGCGCCCCACAACACAGTGTTCAACCCCGAATTGGTGAACAAAACAAAACCTAGTAGGGCTATCAACAATAACAAAATAGACGTCAATGAAATCGACGCCCACTTTATACACTTACCCACCACTTTGATCATAATTCTGGCCCTAAACTAAAGTGCAGTTGGAACTCATCACCTTTTTTCGCATCTAGACCCCAAGCAAAATCTAAACTCACAGGACCGACGGGGGACGCCCAACGAATCCCGACACCAGTACCATGTTTCCACTCTGGCGTGTCATTGAATGCATCACCAATATCGTAGAAAGCCGCTCCCCACCAATTCCCAACTAAGCGATATTGGTATTCAAACGAACTGGTTGCAATGAATTTCGCCCCCGTTAGTGCGCCACTTTCATCTCGAGGAGAGATAGACTCATAGCCATAACCACGGATGCTATTATCACCACCCGCAAAAAATCTTAAAGAAGGAGATAACTTATCAAATTCGTCCGCAAAGTTTCCGCCGAATTGAAGGCGGGTTAAACCTCGGTGGTTATTACCAATGCTTCGAATCCATGCGGTTTGCCCTTGAAAACGTACGACTTGGGTTTCAGATAACAAGGTATCATCAGCCGCTTCAACCATGATGGTTTGTTTATCGCCCCACATCGGCATTGAACCGCCTCGGGTTCGAGTGCGTGAGAAAGAGACACCTGGCAACACAAACTGCGCCAAATCGTCTTGTAAACCTTGTTTATAGTTTTCGACTAGGTATCGAATGAATACCGTGCGTTGCCAACCATTATCTAGACGCCAGTACCTTTCTAAGGCTAAGTTTGACTCCAAACTCTTGGTATCACGGTTATCCAGATTCTTCATTCCATACTTAATTTGATAGTAGTCATTAAGCACGTCATCCAATGGGATTTTATAAGCCGCCGTAATCGTCTGCTCAGGCTTGGAGATCGATAAACTACTATTAAAACTATGACCTTTCTCATTAACCCAAGGTTTCTTCCATTTAAGGGTACCTTTTACACCCAAGTCTGTTGATACACCGATACCCGTTTCAATTTGGTTCCGCGCTTGCGGAGCAAGGCTTACCTTCATCGGAATTTCTCGACCTTCACCCAATTGACTTAAATCAGGCTCAACAAAGACTGAAGAGAACCAATCCGTATTGGAAAGGTTTTGGTTGTATTCACCAACTTTGGTTATCGAGTAAGGTTCGCCATCTTCAAATGGTTTAAGTGACTGCACCTTCTCTTCTTCTATTTGGCTACCAGTAACCTGAGTAGAGCCAAAGTGATAACGAATACCACTGTTATAATGAAGGCGGACATAAGCGCGGTTTAATTCAGGAGCGACTTCTAGTTTGCTAAGATCATACGCCCCATCGAAGTAACCTTTCGCTAATCCAAGATTGCGGATCGATGATTTTAAAGAGTCATAGTTACCATGATTCAAAATCGAACCTTTAGACAACTTGCTCTTAGCTATTAAGGCCAAAAAATCAGGATCATCTTTGGCTTCACCAGTCAGAACAATATCTGAAGCATAAATAACAACCGGCTCTCCCGGCTCAACCGTAACAGTCAATTCGGTATCATCTTCAGAATGAGTAAATGTGATATTAGGTTGGTAGTAGCCTAATGCATTCAACGCTTCGTTGATCATCGACTCCAAGCGAGATTGAAATCTTAATGAGACCGAATACTCTTCTTCAGGAATCGCACTCAGATAAGCATCCACATTATCTGCAAGCGCGCCATCCAACCCTTTAATATCAAGGGAAACGTCAGCAAAAGCGAGCGTCGATGACAGTAGAGTGCCAATCAGAACTGGTAAAGTTTTTCTTATCATGTTTAATTGGTGAAGAAGTTATCAATACGTTAATAAGTGAAAAGAAATCATACCGCTAAAACGACATTGAGTCTGCAATAAATCCGGCAATAACACGGTCTAATGTAAAGACTTAATCAATATTAACCGGCCGTTAATATGAGCCTCCAGTTAATATAAACCTAGATCTAATGTTAACTAACGCGGTAAACGTATGCGAAAAGGAATATAACATGCTAAACAAACAACAACTGGTTTCCGCAGCAACCGCATTACCGGGAAATGCTGACCCAATCCGAATCACTGAGCGCCATTTCGTCAATCAAACTGACTTGCTCAATGCTCCTACGGGTTCTCAACAAGAAGTCCTACTTGGTATGGGATGCTTCTGGGGAGCTGAGCGTTTGTTCTGGCAGTTGAACGGCGTTATTTCAACATCTGTTGGCTACGCTGGTGGATACACAATTAACCCCACTTATGAGCAGGTATGTAGCGGACAAACTGGCCATACCGAAGTCGTTCGTGTCATTTTTGATAGCGAACAAACATCTCTCGCTCAAGTACTTGAAACCTTTTGGGAGCGTCATGACCCAACTCAAGGGATGCGCCAAGGCAACGATTTAGGGACTCAATACCGTTCTGCGATATACACCTTCAGCGAAGAACAACAGACTATCGCTGAGCACTCTAAACGTGAATACCAACGAGCAATGACTGAATCTTTGGGCAACGAAATCACAACGGAAGTTCTGCCTGCTGGAAAATATTTTTTCGCAGAAACCTACCACCAGCAATACCTAGCTAAAAATCCGAATGGTTATTGTGGATTGGGTGGAACAGGTGTGTGCTTCCCTCCGCAATAATGTGTTATACCAATCACAGTAAGTAAGTGATCATAAATAGCGCAGGAAAAATGCTTGAGAACAAGGCAGAAATTTTTGATAAGTAGTTATTCTACAATCAAAATTTCTAACGATGTTATCGAGTGTTTTAACCAGCTAGGATGAACAGTTATTTACTACGATTGGTATTAGGCATACAAACTAGAACAACATCCATTAAAAAAGGGCTTCCGCTAGGAAGCCCTTTTTTAATGGAAATCTATTTGACGAAATGCAAATCTATAACAGTCAGTTACACCGGCAGCGCAGCAATGGTGCCGTTAACCTCTTTAAAAATCGTTAGCTTTTGTTTGTCTGAAACTTCAGGAAGAAGCACCTTGCCTTGGTCGAAGCGAAACTCTCCGATACCCTCTATAGCAAACTGGCCTTTGAACAGGACTTTAACGAAACGCGCCACCTGATGTGGACGGTAAGTAGAAAATTTTCTTAACATAATACAACCTCAATTCCATTTGAGTACTACAGCCACGTACCTGAACACCAACGTATTCAAAGCACATTAAATCGCTAATTCCTTTAGCAAACAGCAAGATAATCTATTGTTCATCTCGATATTGATGCATTATACCTTTTGGTAACAAGCCTGCAACTTATTTCTACACCGTACGATAAAAAAGTTAAAGAGGCATTTTTCAAATTTCATATTATACTTCCAGAGCAAACCAATAAGCGGAACAAAAATATAATGAAAAACAAAACTCTACTGGCTTTTTTAGCCGCAGCCTCTCCACTTTTCGCCAATGCTCATAATCTATCAGTCGGTGCAACTCTGCCTGCTGTCGATGTTAGCAACTATGGTGAAATCGTACTAAACGACGGAAATACTGGATATCAAGCTTGGGCAACCAATGATCTTCTAGGTAAAGTTCGCGTCGTTCAAGCTATTGCTGGCCGTAGCAGCTCGAAAGAGCTCAACGCACAACTGATGGCAGCAATTACAGCATCGAAATTCGCAGAAGACAGCTACCAAACCACTACCATCATCAACCAAGATGATGCGATTTGGGGGACTGGGTCTTTTGTTAAATCGTCAGCAGAAAGTAGCAAAGAAGAATTTCCATGGTCTTCTATGGTGCTAGATGAAGACGGAACCGTAGCGTCATCATGGGCTTTAAAAGAAGAGAGCTCAGCGATTATCGTTCAAGACAAGCAAGGTAAAATATTGTTTGTTAAAGAAGGGGCATTAAACGACTCAGAAGTCACTCAAGTTATTGAGTTGATTAAAGCGAGCCTTTAATAAGATATTCGCGTCTTTTTCGAGACCTGACCAAAGGATATTGTTATATTATAACAGTATCCTTTTTTAATTCTGTGGTTAATCATCCTGATGTGGAAAAACACACCTAATAATGTGAAACGTAAAACAGGCTTCTTGCTTGGGCTGATGCTCATGTTGAGCGTGTTAGCAGCGACACATATTGTGGATATCGACCCACATCATCACTCTTCACATCATTGTGAGCTGTTTTCGATAAATCAGTTCATAACGGCGCATTCACTTCCACAGATCCCAGAGTTCCATTCGGAATTTACTGTCGCTATCACAGAGTCAGTCGTTTCGTTACAGCGCCTGTATTTCGCTTATTTAGCACGTTCACCTCCTGTAAAGATTTCTTAATTACCACTACTTTTTAATTAACCTTTATTCAGGAAAAAAACATGAAACCTACTATTCTAGCCGTTGTTATCGGTATGACTGTCTCTACTAATGTTCTAGCTAACGAAGAATTCCGCTCTCACGAAGCACACGTGCACGGTAAAGTTGAGGTGAACATCGCTCAAGATGGGCAAGAACTACTTGTTGAAGTAACAGCTCCCGGCGCTGATGTGGTTGGCTTTGAACATGCTCCAGAAACTGCTGAGCAAAAGAAAGTATTTGAACAAGCGATTGCGCAATTAAACAAGCCAGATGAGCTATTTGGTTTCAAAAATGCAAGCTGTACTCTGAAGTTCAAGTCGGTGACGAACACCTTGGAAGGCGATCATGATGACCATGAAGGCCATGACCACGCTGAACACGATCATGACGACCACAAAGGCCATGACCATGCTGAACACGATCATGACGACCACAAAGGCCATGACCATGCTGAACACGACCATGACGACCACAACGGTCATGATCACGCAGAACACGACCATGATGACCACAAAAGCCATGACCATGCTGAACACGACCATGATGACCACAAAGGCCATGACCATGCTGAACACGATCATGATGACCATGAAGGCCATGACCATTCAGAAGGTGGGCACGGCGAATTCACTGTCGAGTACCATTACCAATGTTCAGATATTGCGAAGCTAGATACCGTGAGCACTCAATGGTTCTCTAAGTTCAGCAACACAAAATCAATGACGGTAAACCTTCTAACTGACAGCGCTCAAATTCAAGAAGTGCTTAACGCAGATCGTATTAGTTTTCGATTCTAATCAGTATTAGATTGAATTAAACGTAGATACGCAGCCAAGTAAGTAGTCACTTACTTGGTTGTGCAAATCGGTGTGTTCTGGGAATTTATTTTTCTAGTAGCTGTCCAGTAAATACACCGCTTTAATCATTGGAGCTAATATGTCTTTTGACAGTTCATCACTTGTGGTCAAACTCGAAAATATCAGCTTTCGTTGGAAGCCTGAATTACCCCCAACGCTAGAGATCCCCTCACTGCATATCCAAGCCCAAGAGCACCTTTTCATCAAAGGGCCTAGTGGTTGTGGAAAGTCAACATTGCTAGGGTTACTGACCGGAATCAACCAAGCTGAACAAGGTGAAGTTTCAATCCTTGGCCAAGACCTCACACAGCTAACACCTCGTCAGAGGGACAAGTTCAGAGCCGATCATATTGGCTATATATTCCAACAATTTAATCTGCTTCCTTACTTGTCAGTGATCGACAATGTGACGCTTCCTTGCCAGTTTTCTAAGATTCGTAAGCAGCAAGTCACTGAAAGTCAGAACAGCCTGCAAGCAACCGCTCAAGAGTTGTTGCTCAGATTAAAGCTACCTCAAGCTCTAATGGACAAGCCTGTTACCGAGTTGAGCATTGGTCAACAACAACGTGTTGCTGCCGCTCGCGCTTTGATCGGCCGACCGAAAATCATTATTGCCGACGAGCCAACCTCGGCTTTGGATCATGACAACCGAGAAGCCTTCATCGAATTGTTACTAGAGCAAGCAAATCAAGCCGGGTCTACTCTGATATTTGTCAGTCACGATCCAACATTAGAAAAGCTGTTCACTCGAACCATAGATTTAAAAACCGTTAACCAAGCTAAGGTTGTCGTATGAAAGTAATTACTCACTTAGCCCTAAAAAGCGTACTCAACCGTAAAGCCACCGCTATTCTGACGATTCTCACCGTGGCAGTATCAGTGATTCTATTACTCGGTGTTGAACGTGTAAGAACCGAAGCAAAGAGCAGTTTTGCTAATACGATTTCAGGTACCGACCTTATTGTTGGTGGCCGCTCTGGTCAGGTAAACCTACTGCTTTATTCGGTATTTAGGATTGGTAATGCAACCAACAACATCGACTGGAAAAGCTATCAAGAATTTAGCCAACATAATGCTGTAAAGTGGGCGATACCCATCTCATTGGGAGATTCACATAAAGGCTTTCGTGTAATGGGCACGAACCATAGTTACTTTGATAATTATCGCTATGGAAGTAAGCAACCACTTACTTTTCAACAAGGCAAAGAGTTCAATCAGCTATTTGATGTCGTGATTGGTGCCGATGTCGCGAAGAAGTTAGATTACAAGATTGGCGATCACATCATTCTGGCGCACGGTATCAGTGATGTCGCCTTCAGTCGCCACGACAACCTGCCCTTCACCATTGTCGGAATACTCGCGCCAACCGGCACACCAGTAGATAAAACGGTGCATGTTTCGTTAGAGGCCATTGAAGCGATTCACGTTGGTTGGGAATCGGGGGCTAACCTAGGCCACACACCGAATGCTGAAGCGCTAAAGCAACGTGACTTCCAACCAAAGCAGATTACCGCGATGATGGTTGGCCTTAAATCGAAGATCCAAACCTTTGCACTGCAACGAGAAATCAATAACTACCGCCAAGAACCTTTGAGCGCCATTATGCCAGGTATTGCGCTTCACGAATTGTGGGGAATGATGGCCGTAGCAGAGCAAGCACTACTGATTGTTTCAGGGTTTGTGGTAATCGCGGGACTGTTAGGGATGCTGAGTAGTCTACTCACTAGCTTGCAAGAAAGACGTCGAGAGATGGCCATTCTGCGCGCGATGGGAGCAAGGCCTCGTCATGTGTTCGGTTTACTGATCAGTGAAGCAAGTGCCCTAACCTTCCTCGGTATCACATTGGGTGTTGCCGTGTTGTTTGCGCTAATCGCAGTAGTTGCTCCTATTGTGCAACAAAGTTATGGTATCAACATATCGGTATCCGCAATCACACCCCATGAGTGGAAACTGCTTATGTTGGTGCAAGTTGCCGGAATCATTATTGGCTTTATTCCCGCTTTCAGAGCTTACCGTCAGTCATTGTCTGATGGCATGACTATCCGAATCTAAAATAGGAACCTACGATGCAACGCAAATTCCTACTGATACTTGGGTTACTTATGTTCCCATTTATCAGCACAGCTCACGCTGAAACCACTCAGACTGACGAATCGGTATTAACACTCGATTGGATTGACTTGATTCCAGAGTCAGAGCGAGCACAACTCGACTCATTTGGTATGCCTATGGTTAACCACGACAGTATGGACAAACCTCAACAATCGACACTTGGCGCTGTTCGCCCAGAGCTGAATGGCAGCACAGTCAAGATTCCTGGCTTTGTGATTCCATTGGAAGGCGATGAGAACATGATCACTGAGTTTCTGTTAGTACCGTACTTTGGCGCATGTATCCACGTACCGCCACCGCCGCCGAACCAAATCATCTACGTGAAGTTCCCACAAGGCGCTCCAATCCAGCAGCTATGGGATGTGATTTATTTAGTAGGTACACTAAAAACCGAGTCAATAAGCCACGACTTAGCTCAAACCGGTTATCTTATTGAAGGTACTGCGATTGAAGAATATGACGACATGTAGTCATTAGAAGGGTGGCTCACGGATGAGCTGCCGTCACTGAACGAGTGAGATCATTCAATAACAGTTTAATAACGATAATTTTATTCTAAATTATGCGATGTAATTAGACAAGTACGCTAGAACAGCGACGTAAGTAGCGAGTAATAACCCTATACTAAGCTGTTTCTTCAGCTTGTTATCATTGACTTGATTCATAACTCCTCCTTGAGAATTACAACAAATTTAACATTTTATTATCATTAGCAAAAGTAAAATTTTGTTGAAACCTTCAACTCTGCACGCAAAATCTAGCCACCAATAAGATAAAGAGTTACATTTTAGACAGTTAAGTCGTTTCCTTAGGGTACTCTTATGTCAGAAACCAAACAGCCAGTGATCATTGAGCATGCTAGCGATACACAGCAAAAGCATGAGAAAAAGCCTCATATTGCCGATAGTGCAAGCAGAATGCGGCACATCGCACAAAGCTTCGGCCTCGATTCCTTAATTGGTCATAGTGCAAAGCCAAACGATAAAGCTGAGAGTACGCTTATCGAACGGGCACTATTACGAGAGAAAAAACGTAGAGAGCTTCGCCAAAAGAACCTAGAACAGATTCTAAAGTTGGCACACTCTTCATGTAAGGATGAAGCGGCTGGAGATCCTGATCAGGACTGGCTATACCGTTTCTTCGATATGGCACAAGAGATCCACAATACATCGATGCAGAGGCTATGGGCTCAAGTACTGAAACGAGAAGTCACCAACCCAGGCTCGACTTCGATGAAAGCGCTGCAGATCTTAAAAGACATGACACCAAAAGAAGCGCTCACCCTGCAAAGAGCAGCGTCACTTGGTTGTAGCTTTGGTAGTGATAACAGCAGAAAACTGTTACTCGGCTTTAAATCCCATGCTGGAATCTTCAGCTTTGGTAAAAGGGACACCACCAACACCATCAATCTTGGTGGACACAACCTTCCCTACTCTAGCTTGCTCCACTTGATTGAACTCGGGATTATTCTGGGCACAGAACTAGAATCTGGAGAGATTGATTTCGATCCTGCTCTGCACTTAACTTATCAAGGTAAGGGCATGTCACTGGCACCATTATCAAAAGGGGTAAAGCTGATTTACTACCGATTCAGTCCAACAGGCAATGAGCTTTGCAACTTACTTGGCAACAAGCCTAACACGCAGTATTACGACCAGCTGATTGCGCTATTGAGCCAAAAATTTACGGTTCAAACAGAAGTTAAAAGCAGTGTGAACTACACCGTCTAGACAATCGATACTGTAAAAAATAGACGGTGTACGCTGTGAAGAGTATTGATAAGAGTGAAGAGAATCTAGAGGATAAGGTTCTTGTCTCGGAAAACCAAGGCTGCACTATTTATCCGCAGTGAATTAAGCAGATAAACAGGAGAGTAGCCTTAGTCATACCATCGATCTCAATTGGATAAAATATTACGCTTCTCTAAAGCCTCAATACACAATTCGACCAGTTCATCGAGTGTCTTTTCGCCCGCGGGTAGATCTATCTCAGGGCTCTGAGGCGCTTCGTAAGCTGAACTGATACCAGTGAAGTTCGGGATCTCTCCAGCACGTGCTTTCTTATACAGGCCTTTAGGGTCACGCTGTTCGCAAACCTCAAGTGGTGTATTGACGAACACCTCAAGAAACTCACCTTCCGGCAATAAATCACGCACCAACTGTCTCTCCGCTTGATGTGGAGAAATAAACGCTGACAATACAATCAAACCCGCATCCGCCATCAATTTAGCAAGTTCACCAATACGACGGATATTCTCTCGGCGATCCTGCTCAGAGAAGCCAAGGTCGCTACATAACCCATGACGCACATTATCGCCATCCAATAAGTAAGTATGGTAACCAAGCTGTGCCAAGCGATTTTCTAATGCTCCAGCGACTGTCGACTTCCCAGAACCAGATAATCCCGTGAACCAGAGCACGGCTGGCTTTTGTGATTTCAGATCAGAGCGGAATGTTTTATCAATCGAGTGTTGATGCCACACAACATTCTCATCTTTTGGTTTGAGTACTGCGGTCATAATTAGTCCTTTAAATAAACAGCATTAAAATGGGAAAAAATAAGGAATTAGGGTCAGCACCAAACCCGAATAAACAATCGAGATTGGGATGCCGATGCGCAGATAATCCGTAAGGTGGTAATTACCTACGCTATAAACAAGTAAGTTGGTTTGGTAGCCGTATGGCGAAATAAAACTGGCACTGGCACCAAACAGAACCGCCATAATAAACGGCATTGGGTCAACGCCATAACCGACAGCCATACTGTAGCCAATTGGGAACGAGAGTGCCGCGGCCGCATTATTGGTCACCAACTCAGTCAGGACCAACGTCATGAAATAGGTCGCGACTAGCGCTCCAAACACGCCCCAGCCATTAAAGGCTTCCATAAACATCAGCCCCATTCGCTCAGACAACCCAGATGAAATCATCAGTTGAGCAATAGAGAGTGCCGAACCAACGATCACGACAATATCGACGGGGAAGCGGCGGCGAAGCTCACCAAGTTGTACTACACCAAATGCCACTAGCAATAATAAAAATCCCGCTAGCCCTTTAATAATAGGGACTACATCAGCGAGCGATAACCCAATCACACTGGCAAAGCCGAGCAACACAAACGTCGATTTATCGGCATCAAGCTTGGCACTCGAGTCCAAGTCATTCATCAACACAAACTCTTTGTTGTGTTGCTGGCGCTGTTCTTCAAAGCGTTTACCGGGAACCAAAATCAAGGTATCACCAGCGGTCAATGTGATATTCCCTAGCCCACCTTCAAGGCGCTCATGGCCACGACGAATAGCAACTACAACTGCATCGAAACGGTCTCTAAACTGGCTTGTTTTGAGGGTTTTATTACAGAAGCTTGCCGACGAACTCACCACCACTTCAACAAAGCTCTGGCCGTTAAGGTGATGCTGGCCAAACAGGGTCAACCCTTGAATTTCTTGTAGTGTCGCTACGCTTTCAACGTCGCCACAAAACAGCAACCGGTCACGAGCTTGAAGAATAAAATCAGGGTCAATCGAAGCCGTGGTCTTACCGTCGCGAATCACTTCGGCTAAGAACAATTTTCTCAAAGCTCTGAGATTATTTTCGCTAACACTGCGGCCAACTAACGGTGAGCCAGGTTCAACTCGCGCCTCTAGAAAGTAAGGCAGATCGTCCTGCGACCCATCATCGTAGCTTGGTAAGAAGTAACTCAGAGGGATAAGAATCAAAACACCACCCACCAAGACCGCTAAACCGATCAAGGTTGGTGTGAAAAAGTTTAAGCTTGGCAATCCCGCATCTTCAACAAAACTATTGATGATCAAATTGGTTGAAGTGCCGATCAATGTCAGGGTTCCGCCTAAAATGGCAGCGTATGACAAAGGGATAAGTAACTTAGATGGCGCGTGCTGTTGATTGCGTTTGATCGCACCGATCAAAGAGACAACCACCGCTGTGTTATTAGTAAAAGAAGAAAGTAGCGCTGTGGAAATACCCAACTTCGCAACCACGGTACCTAGCCTACCTTCAGAGATATTGCGGCTAACCCAGCTGATTAAGCGAGTTTTCTCCAACGCACTTGATGCGAGGATCAGAAGAATTAAAGTCAGTAACGAGGAGTTAGTGAAGTTATTGGCTAGGCTCGACAAGTCGATCATACCAGCCATAAAAGCAATAAAAGCCGCGCCAGCAAAGATAAAGCTTGGCTTAATACGGGTAACGAGCAGGCAAGTAATGATGCCGAGCAAAATCGCTAATACAAATCCTTGTTGCCACATATACCCGTCCTTTATGGCGGAAACAATCGGTTTCCGCCTGATTCAATAAGCTGTTACTTGGTCGTTTATGACTTCAGTAGTTGGCTTAGATCTTTGGCATCCCAATGAGGGAAGTGCTTACGAACTAGAGCGTTGAACTCAAGTTCAAATGCAGAGAAGTTACCGACTTGCTGTTCAACAGAGTCCAAACGGTCTCGAATCAAACCAGCACCAACCGTCACGTTGGTTAGACGGTCGATAACGATGAAGCCACCGGTCTCGGCACTTTCACGGTATTTATCCAATGCGACAGTCTCGTTCAGTGACCATTCACACAAGCCAATACCATTCAGTGGCAACTCATCGACAGCGTGGGTCGACAGGTTGTTGATGTCATACTGGTGACGAACCGTTTCAACTTGACCGACGGTTTTCTTGCCTGCGATCTTGATGTCGTAAGCTTTACCCGGTTGCAGTGGTTGTTCTGTCATCCACACGATGTCAGCCAATACATGGTTAGTAGATTCAATTTGCGCGTTTTCCAGCACAATCAAATCACCACGACTGATATCAATTTCATCTTCAAGAGTCAGTGTTACCGCCAAACCCGCTTGTGCTGATTCAAGTTCACCATCAAAGGTCACAATGCTTGCCACCTTAGAAGTTTTACCTGAAGGCAACGCCTTGATTTCATCACCCACGCTGACACGACCAGAAGCCACGGTGCCAGCAAAGCCACGGAAATCTAAGTTAGGACGATTGACATACTGCACAGGGAAACGGAATTCGCCCGCAGAGCGTTTTTGGTCAATGTCGACGTTCTCTAACACTTCTAATAGAGACGGACCTTCGAACCATGCAAGCTCTTTGCTTGGCGCAGCAACGTTAATACCTTCAAGTGCGGAAACTGGCAGAATCTGAATATTAGTTTCGCCCTCTAGGTTTTCAGCAAACTCTAGGTACTGATCGCGAATCTCCTCAAAACGATCTTGCGAGTACTCGACGAGATCCATTTTGTTGACTGCGACGATGAAATGCTTCAAACCAAGCAGGTTAGAAATAAACGAGTGACGACGTGTTTGATCCAGTACACCCTTACGAGCATCAATCAAGATCACAGCCAGATCACACGTTGAAGCGCCTGTTGCCATGTTGCGCGTGTACTGCTCATGCCCAGGAGTATCAGCAATAATGAATTTACGTTTTTGCGTCGAGAAGTAGCGATAAGCCACATCGATCGTGATACCTTGCTCACGTTCAGCTTGCAAGCCATCAACAAGCAGTGCCAAGTCAGGCTTCTCACCTGTGGTACCCACTCGTTGGCTATCCGAGTGAACCGCTGCTAGCTGATCTTCATAAATCTGTTTTGTATCATGGAGCAAGCGACCGATTAAGGTACTTTTACCGTCGTCTACCGAGCCACAAGTTAAAAATCTAAGCATAGATTTATGCTGATGCTGACTTAGATAACCTTCAATCCCTAGTTCAGCCAATTCGGCTTCTACTGCACTATTCATTTTTCTTTCCTTAGATTCTTAGAAATAACCTTGGCGCTTTTTCAGCTCCATAGAGCCCGACTGATCATGGTCAATCGCTCGACCTTGACGCTCACTGGACGTCGCCACCAGCATCTCTTCAATAATGCCTGTTAGCGTATTCGCCTCAGATTCAACGGCTCCGGTTAGTGGGTAACAGCCCAAAGTACGGAAGCGAACGCTTTTCTCTTCAATCACTTCACCTTCTTGCAGTTCCATACGGTCATCATCAACCATGATCAGCATGCCATCACGCTCAACCACAGGGCGTTTATCAGAAAGGTAAAGCGGAACAATATCGATGCTCTCTAGATAGATGTATTGCCAAATATCCAGTTCAGTCCAGTTTGATAATGGGAATACACGAATGCTTTCGCCCTTATTCACCTGACCGTTGTAGGTGTGCCACAACTCTGGGCGTTGGTTTTTTGGATCCCATGTGTGGTTCTTATCGCGGAAAGAGTAAACACGCTCTTTCGCTCGAGATTTCTCTTCATCACGACGCGCGCCACCGAAAGCCGCATCGAACCCATACTTGTTTAACGCCTGCTTAAGGCCCTGAGTTTTCATGATGTCTGTGTGTTTCGAAGAACCATGTACGAATGGGCTACAACCCATCTCGATACCTTCAGGGTTCTTATGTACCAAAAGGTCAAAACCGTACTTTTCTGCAGTGCGGTCACGAAACTCAATCATCTCGCGGAATTTCCAGTCCGTATCAACGTGTAATAGTGGGAATGGAATTTTACCTGGGTAAAACGCTTTGCGAGCTAAATGAAGCATCACAGAAGAATCTTTACCGATGGAGTACATCATCACTGGGTTATCAAACTCAGCCGCCACTTCACGGATAATATGAATACTTTCCGCTTCGAGCTGTTTTAGGTGGGTTAAACGTTCTTGGTCCATTTCAGTGCTTCCTTTAAGGCTCGCGTTACGAGCAATTCATTACTTGGTCTGCCAAGCATGGGATTTAACTCATCCACTTGAGTGAATGGGAGTATTGGCACTAGAAGAAAACAGAAGCTTCGTGTTGAGCTATCCTTGCTATTCGTCTGCCTGATACGTCCTTGATATAGGCATTATGACGAGCCTCTCATATTACTGGAAATTCTAAAATTTCATTTTTTATTCGAAAAGCTGATAAGGGGTTTAATTTATCGATAAGCAGGTGAAATGAATGGACTAATCTCATCGATATCAATTGTGCATTGATTGAGCAGGTTTGGGAGGCGTCTTGCAGAACACCATAAAGTAATCGATCTAAGTCACGAATTAACATTCGTTGTAATCATTGTTTCATTGCATTTTGTTACATTACGCAACGAATTTTCTACTATCCACTTTGGAGCTACAAAATGAAAGTTGCAATGAAACCTTTGTCATTGGCTGTACTTGCGGGTCTTGGTTTGACTCTGGCAGGCTGTACAACAACACCAGATACCGATGAAGTGATTAAACTACGTGTCGTAGAGACAACGGACATCCATACCAACCTAATGGATTACGATTACTACAAAGACAAGCCATCGAAAAAAATTGGCTTAGCACGTACTGCAACTCTAGTAAAAGAAGCTCAAAGCGAAGTAACCAACAGCGTATTAGTTGATAACGGTGACTTGCTGCAAGGTAGCCCAATGGGTGACTACATGGCAGACAAAGGCATCGAAGCGGGCGAAGTTCACCCTGCATACAAAGCTATGAACCAACTAAGCTACGACGCTGCAAACCTAGGTAACCACGAATTCAACTACGGTCTTGAGTTCCTAGAAGAATCTATCAACGACGCTGATTTCCCGTACATCAGTGCTAACGTTTACGACGCAGAAACCAAAGAACACTACTTCACGCCTTATATCATCAAGACGCACACGTTCGAAGATACTGCTGGCATAGAGCACGAAGTAAAAGTGGGTTACATCGGTTTCGTTCCACCACAAATCATGACGTGGGATAAGAAGAACCTTGAAGGTAAAGTGATCGCTCGCGATATCATTGAGACGGCTAACGAATTAGTGCCTCAAATGAAAGCGGAAGGCGCTGAAGTTATCGTTGCTATCCCTCACTCAGGCGTATCAACTGACCCATACAAAAATGGCGAAGAGAACTCAACGTTCTACCTATCTGAAGTAGACGGCATCGATGCGATCGCATTCGGCCACTCTCACGCAGTTTTCCCAGGTAAAGGTTTTGATGACATTCAAGGCATCGACAACGAAACTGGCACAATGAACGGCGTTGCGGCAGTAATGCCAGGTCGTTGGGGTAGCCACGTTGGTGTTATGGATCTAACACTTGCACAAAAAGACGGTAAGTGGGAAGTCGTTAAAGGCCAATCAGAAGCACGCCCAATCTACGACAAGGTAGAAAAGAAATCTCTTGCTGCTGCTGATGAAGGCATCGTTTCTGCACTAGAAAAAGACCACGCAGGTACTCGTGAATTTGTTAACCAACCGATTGGTAAAGCAGACGATGTGATGTACAGCTTCTTGTCTCTAGTACAAGACGATCCAACTGTTCAAATTGTGAACCTTGCGCAAAAAGATTACGTTGAGCAGTTCATCCAAGGTGATCCAGACTTAGATGGCACACCTGTACTTTCAGCAGCTGCACCATTCAAAGCAGGCGGCCGTAAGAATGACCCAGCGAACTTCACTGAAGTTGAATCTGGTCAACTGACATTCCGTAACGCGGCTGACTTATACCTTTACCCGAACACGCTAGTTGCAATGAAGGTAACAGGCCACGAAGTAAAAGAGTGGCTTGAGTGCTCTGCTGGTCAATTCCAACAAATAGATGTTAATTCGACCGCACCACAGCAGTTGGTTGAATGGGACGGCTTCCGCACTTACAACTTTGATGTCATCGATGGCGTTGAGTACCAAATCGATGTTACACAACCAGCAAAATACGATGGTAACTGTAAAGTTATTAATGAAGGCTCTGAGCGTATCGTAGGTCTAACTTACCAAGGTAAGCCAATCGACGTGAAGCAAGACTTCCTGATCGCAACCAACAACTACCGAGCATACAGCAATAAGTTCCCAGGTACGGGTGAAGACTTCATCGCATTTGATGCACCAGATGAGAACCGTACTGTTCTAGCAAACTACATCTCTCGAGTGAGCAAAGAGCAAGGTCAAGTGAGCCCAACGGCTGATAACAACTGGTCATTTGCGCCAATCAAAACGGATAAAAAGCTAGATATCCGCTTTGAAACATCTCCAAGCGACAAAGCGGCAGAGTTCATCAAAGAAAAAGGGCAATACCCGATGAAACGTGTTGCGACTGACGATGTTGGTTTTGCTGTTTACCAGATTGACCTAACTAAATAGATTGCTTAAGTAATCCATAGTTAACGTTCTGAAAGGCTGAGTTTAACGACTCAGCCTTTTTCTTTTGTTATTTATAAACCGAATCCACTGCCCTACTTTTCTCACCGTAAACACCCGCTAATTCAACCCCCAAACAGCACCACTCAAACCGTCAATCGATTTAAGTCCCCACAAAAAAACACTAATCAGCTGTAAGTTTTTCTCTGCTCCTCCTGTCTATTTAATTTACTACACTCAATGAATGGCCAATAAGCCATTCATCTATAGGATAGATAAGGGTATTTGATGAGCACCGTCGAGAGTATTCAAGCATGGTTAAATACAGGAGAAGAATCGCTGCTATGGCTGATGCTTGGCATTATCGCGCTTTCTTACTTGCTTGAAGATCTGGCGATTGTTACAGCGGCAGGTTTAGCAACTCAAGGACTCATGCTTCCTCAATATGCGTTGCTTGCCATTTTCATCGGCATTGCCACAGGTGATCTCGGTCTCTACTACCTAGGCAAATCAGGACGTTATTTCCGCGGCGTTCGTTACAAAGCCCTCACCAACCGATACTTTCGTGCACTTCGTACTAAATTACGTCAAAACGCTTTCAGCAGTCTTTTTGTCATCCGCTTTATTCCTGGGCTTCGTACCGTCGGTTTTACCTTAAGTGGCTTTTTCGCAATCCCACTGCCTACTTTCTTGTTTGCCGTTATTAGTGCCACTGCGCTCTGGACTGGCATTGTCTTCTCTGCCATCTACTATTTAGGGACATCAGCGTGGCTGCAAGCCTCTGAATATCAATGGGTCATCATCCCGTGTGCCATCGCTTTGCTGTTTATCGGCAATCGATTAATGAATAGAACCTACTCTAGAGGATTATCATGAGTTCACCGCAAGATATTCGCATCATTCCAGCACATCAAATCAATGCAGGTATGCCCTTGCTTGAAAAAGATACCGTGCGCAGTGTCTCTCCTTATGAGTTTTTTCCAACGTGGTTCTTCTACACGCCAGTGGTGATTCAAAGCCTGATGCAAGGGTTGCGGCACTTTGACTGGGCACTGCCGCTCATCGCCAACCCGAGTATTAAGTTAAGCGGCATGGTCGGCGAATCAAAACACGAGATACTGAGCCTTGCTGGATCATCGAGTCAGCGTTGGATCTCTCCGTTTATCACCTTAACCAAAACGGATCTTAGCAGTAAGAAACAAGCCGAAGATGCGCGCAGCGCACTCATACAGTCGGATCTCGATTTCCCCATTGTGGCTAAACCGGATCTTGGCTGTCGAGGTGTTGGCGTTAAGCTGATCAACACACAAGATCAACTTGAGCAGTATGTTGAGTCTTTCCCAAATAATGCTCGCTTTCTATTGCAAGAAAAGGCGCCTTATCAAGCCGAGGCGGGTGTTTTCTATGTTCGCTACCCAAATAAAAAGCAAGGCGAGATCATCTCGATCACACTCAAGTACGCACCAATGGTGACGGGTGATGGCAGCTCGACACTCAAGCAGTTAATTGAAAATAGCCCGCGTGCTGGGCAGCTTAGTCACCTGTATCTACCGAGACATGAAGATAAATTAGATCAAGTGCTCGCAGAGGGCGAAGAGTTCCAACTCGCGTTCGCAGGTAGCCATAGCCGTGGCTGTATCTTCCGAGACGGCAATCAATACATCACTCAGGCTTTAACCGAACGCTTAGATGAGATATTCGACGACTTCGATGGCTTTCACTTTGGTCGACTCGACGTCAAATTCAAGGACATGCACAGCCTAATGAACGGCGAGGACTTCACCATCCTTGAGGTCAATGGCGCAAGCAGTGAGGCCGGGCACATCTGGGATCGCAACACACCGCTGCGAGAGATATTTTCGACGCTACTCCTGCAATACCGCATTCTTTTTGATATTGGCGCTCAACAGAAACAAAGAGGCCACCAGCCTCCTTCTTTTAAGAGCTTATTTAACGCGTGGCAAGAAGAGCGACGTCTTGTTCAACAATATCCGACCACCGATTAACTTTGTACGAGGATCATGAATGAACCCCATAGCCCAACCGAGCGCCCTCACTTCTTTCTCTCCTAGTATCAAGGGAGCGGTAGAGATATTGAATCAGGGTTTAGAGTTTTTGTTAGCCATATCTGACAGCGACTATCTGACACGAGCAAAGCCGCACGTCACAAGTTCTATTGGTGAGCATACTCGTCACACGCTCGATCTTTTTCACGCTTTGATTTTAAAAGAGAATGCGACCGTTGATTACAACACTCGTCGTCGTGGTCACCCCGTCGAATTCGATAGGTCGATTGCGTTGAAAGAGATCCATTACGTGATCAATTGGCTTGAACGATTAGACCGTAGAGATCTCGAAGCACCTATCATGATCCAAACCGAAGTTTCGATGGATACACAAGTATTCGCCAGCCTGCCTTCTACGCTAGAAAGAGAGGTTACCTTTGCTGCGCTGCACGCCAATCATCATTACGCGATGATCAAAGTGATCACGACCTTTCTTGATGTCGAAACATGCAACACCTTTGGTTATGCCCCAACCACCAGCAGCTATTTGAGGGAGCAATAATCATGTGTTCAGTATCTTGGCTGCTTGAAGACAATGGCTATCAGGTCTTCTTTAATCGTGATGAACAAAAGACACGGGCACTGGCGATGCCACCTAAACAATATCGAGTTAACGGCGTCGATATCATCATGCCACTCGACCCAACCGGCGGTGGTAGCTGGATCTGTATCAATGAGTTAGGGCTTTCGCTATGCCTACTCAATAACTATCAAGGCATCGTACCTGATGGACTTTTAGTCAGCCGTGGTTTGCTACTCAAAAATCTATCATCGAGTCGTAACATCAGTAAGCTCTCTGAAGCATTTCATCAGCTCGACCTGCACTCTTTTGCCCCATTTACCTTGCTGGCTTTCGCGCCGAACTTAACTCAACACCATGGTTTGGTTATCGCCTACATGTGGGATGGCATTCAACAAAAAATAGTCGAAACCGATTCTCCGCTGTTCTCATCCGGTGTTGATTTAGAGCGAGTGCAAGCCTACCGACAAGCAAAATACGATCAGCTTATGGCAACGGGTAAGAATCAACAGAACTTACTTCAATTTCACTCTCACCATCACAGCGAACAGCCTCATTTAGCGACCTGCATGCATCGTGAAGACGCGCACACCGTGAGCTTTACACACTTACGCAATCTACACGGCCAAGCCTCTATGTTTTACGTACCCGGCTCGCCTTGTGAACCCATTAAACCATGCCAGATAAATCAACAGCGTTTTACCTTCGATTTATCACCAGCAATCAATCTATAGATGGAGTCCATCATGAGAAAACTATTAACCATGGTCATGCTACTTGTTAGCCCTTACGTATTTGCCGCCGATGAAATCTACACCGAATTCTTTAGCAGCAAGGCGCTCGATGGCTACGACACTGTGGCTTATTTCACTTCAGGTAAGCCTATTGAAGGCAGTAAAAAATTCAGCACCGAGTACAAAGGCGCAGACTGGTATTTCTCTTCTGAAAAGAATCTGACTTTATTTGTTAATAATCCTGAAAAATATGCCCCTCAATATGGTGGTTATTGCGCTTGGGCTGTTTCAGCAAAAAGTGATTTTGCACCCGGAGACCCGAATCAATGGACGATTGTTGATAACAAGCTTTACCTCAACTACGACCAAGAGATTAAACAGCGTTGGGAACAAGACCGAGCACAACATATTCAAAAAGCCGACACCATTTGGCCGCAACTGATCAAATAAGGTAGCTTCATTATGATTGATAGTCCTTTTCGTTTACCACGTTACACGCCTTTTGGTTTAGGTGAGTCTGTTGTCGAGTGGGCAACTGGGCTATCTAAGCTAGATAAGCTCTATCAAGATAGACCTGATGAGTTATCTAGCTTTGAATTCATGCATCACACCTTGTCAGCATTGAATATCGACTATTCCGTTTCAGCAGGCGCCACTGATAATATTCCCGAACAAGGGCCAGTAGTCATTGTGGCTAACCACCCGCTTGGTGCGATTGAAGGCGTGATCCTTGCAGATCTCGTAGGATCGGTAAGAAAGGATGTGAAGGTGTTGGCCAATGAGTTGCTCAAGCGACTGCCTGAACTGGATGATCTTTTCATTGGGGTCGATGTCTTTAACAGTAAAGAATCGAAACGCACCAATGCTAAAGCTATTCGAGATGCCAATCGTCATTTAGCAGACGGTGGACTCTTGATTGTGTTCCCTGCTGGCGAAGTATCGAGTTACCGTAAAGGGGCCAAGACACTAACAGACATCGAGTGGAGCAAATCAGTCGCAAAGTTTGTTAAGCGTCACCAAGCCACCACGGTGCCTATCTTTATCAATGGCAAGAACAGTGAGCTTTTCTACCAAGCGGGCCGTGTTCATCCACTACTGAGAACGGCTTTACTTGGCCGCGAACTTCTTAATAAACAGGCGACGACTATCTCTATCTCGATTGGCTCTTCGATTCCGTATTCAGAGATCAAATCGTTTGAACAAGAGATGGATATCGTCAACTACCTACGACTCAATACCTACCTAATGAGTCAACAAGATAGCCCGAATACGCCAATCCACGCGCCCTCTTTTGACACCCAAGTGATTGCGCCTATTCCACCAGAAGTGTTGGCAATAGAGGTCGATTCTCTTCCTGAAGAGATGAAGTTACTTGAGCAAGGGGACTTCGAGGTCTACTGTACGCCAAGCCAATCTATTCCTAACTTAATGCGCGAAATTGGTCGAGTTAGAGAAGAGAGTTTCCGAGAAGTCGGAGAAGGCAGCGGGCTTGCCTGTGATTTAGATGAGTATGACCTTTACTACCACCAACTGTTTGTTTGGAACAAAACCAAGGCTGAATTAGTGGGTGCATACCGACTAGGTATGGTCGACAAGCTCATCGCTGAGCACGGGCTTGATCAACTCTACTCTCGTAGCCTGTTTAACTACAATCAAAAATTCATCGATACTTTAGACAACAGTATCGAGCTTGGGCGTTCTGTAGTGAGCAAGCCTTATCAAAAGAGCCTTAACTCACTATTACTATTGTGGAAAGGTATCGCGGCCTTCGTGTATCGTCATCCTCAATACACTCACCTATTCGGCCCAGTCAGTATCAGTAATGATTACAGCCACAATGCGCGTCTGTTGATTGCGACGACCTTATCGATACATCATTATGACGAAGAAAAAGCAAACCTGGTTTCTCCTTCTTCACCACTCAATACCAGTAATCATGTGTTCTGGCAAAATCATCTGTTATCGTCATTGGCGAGTGTTCCTCTGCTCTCTAAAGTGTTAGCGCGTATGGAGCAAGGAAAAGGCCTGCCAGTACTACTCCGCCAATACCTAGGGATGAACGGTAAGTTGGTGTGCTTTAACGTCGACCCATCATTTAATGATGCTCTGGATGGCTTGATTGTGGTTAACCTTAAGAAAGTACCACTGAAAACTCTTGGTAAATACATGGGTAGAGAACTTGCTCAAGATTATCTAGCACAGCACGCTCGACGCTGATTTAGCCCGCTCTGTACCTAAACTCAAATAAGTGCGATGATTTCGACACTTATTTGGGTTAGGTTATTTCCATGCACACCTCTTTTATCGAACAACTACAAAGCTTCGACTTCTCTGAAAGTCAGATTGAATCTCTATTAGCCGTCGCGAAACCACTTGAGCTACCAACCAGACACATCCTGATCAATCAAGGTGAAATGGCGAGTTCAATCTACTTTGTACTTGAAGGCTTGTGCCACGCTTGTTATCTCACTGATGACGGCAAGCAATACAGCAAAGAGTTCTACTGGGAACAAGATTGGATCATCGGCTTTGAGAGTCTGATAAAAAACCAAGCGTCCCCTTACCTATTAGAAACGCTCACACCAATTACTATGTTAGAACTGCCAATGAACGCAGTTATCGAGTGGCGCGCATCAAACAACCCTTTGTATTTAAAGTTATTAGAAACTCAGCTGATGCATAAGGAAAACAAAGAACGCTTTATGCTGCTCTATACTCCAGAGCAACGCTATCAACTTTTCTGCGAACATTATCCCGACCTTGAACAGCGCTTGAACGACAATCAAATTGCTGCTTACCTCGGTATAACCGCGATCAGCCTGAGCAGAATCAAAGGTCGAATTAACAATAGTTAATGCCAACAATCATCGCACATAGTACATTCAGAGCATCGATAATCTCTGGATGTAAACATGATCACTTGGCACTCAATTCCCTTCTCTGAACTTTCAACACAGCAGCTTTATCAACTACTTCAATTACGAGTAGATGTGTTCGTCGTTGAACAAAATTGCCCTTATCCAGAACTCGACGGTAAAGATACACTCGCGGGTGTTGAACACTTGCTTGGCTATGCTGATGCAGAGTTAGTGGCGTGTGCACGCTTGTTACCACCAGGAACTTCTTACGACAACACGAGCATCGGTCGAGTGGCAACGAAGCAATCGGCAAGAGGTGATGGTTTAGGGCATCAATTGATAAAAGAAGCGTTAACACGCTGTGAGGCTCTTTGGCCGAGCAAGACCATCGATATTGGCGCGCAACAACACCTAGAAAACTTCTATGCGAATCACGGGTTCGAAACTATCTCTGAGATGTATCTGGAAGACGATATTCCGCATGTAGACATGAGATTTGAAAAGTAATGACGAATATCACTGTCGGTATTCTATTGTTGGTTGCAGGTAACTTGTTTGCCTCGCTTTCCGACGTAGCGGTAAAACTGTTGAATGGCGAAGTACCGCCTCTTCAGTATATTTTTTTCCGACAGTTGATATCTCTGCTCATCATCACCCCTTTGTGGCTACAACAGAAAAAAGAACAACGACGCTTACAACAAGCTAAAGTGACCTTTATTCGAGGACAACTGATCCTAATCGGCAGCGGATGTATGGTCGTCGCGATCACCCACCTTTCTTTGGCTACCGCCAACGCAGTATTTTACGTCGCGCCCCTGTTGATGTTACCTCTCTCTATGTTTCTACTGAAAGAGCAACCGGCACTTGGCAAGGTTATCGCCACCACTATCGGTTTTATTGGTGCATTGATTGTCTTGAGGCCATCACAATTTCATTGGGCAGCACTGTTTGCTTTGGGTACAGCACTCACCCTCGCACTATTCAATGTATTGGTAAGAAAGCTTCCTAGTGAGCAAACGGTGGTCACTACGCTGTGGTGGACAACCTTATGCTCTATTCCAGCCTCATTAGTACTGTGCTTCTTATACTGGCAGCCGGTGTCTGTGGAGCATTTGGGATACATAGCATTAAGTGCGACGCTAATCTTAAGCTACAACGGACTTGCGGTCGCTGCCTACCAAAAAGCACACTCTAGTCAAATTGCCTTGGCTGAATACTCAGGCTTAGTGTTTGTCGCCATAATAGGCGCGATATGGTTTGATGAGATTCCAGATACGTTAACCTTTATCGGAATTATGCTCATCATCTTACCGCTTGCACCTTTCAAGCGACCAAAAAAAAGAGCTAATCATTAGCTCTTTTCTATCGACTATCTGTATCTGACAAAACGCTTAAACGCAGGCTCAGAATTGAGCTACTTACTACGGCCAAAGCCACCGTCTGACAATCGGAAAAACATCACCGAAGTGTTGCCTTTTTCTAGCTGAAGAATGTCTAGTTTCCCGGTCTCGGCGAGTTTGAATCGAACTAGCTGGCCTTTACGAATCTGACTAAGTGGTTTGTCTGCCCCTTCAATACGCACTAGCGCGTTCAAGTCAGACAACGGTAAGTCGTTATTTCGAAAAACCTGCGCTAACGTATCCCCTTGCTTAACAAGATACTCTTGCCAACTGGTTAGCTCAGAAGAATTACTTTTAGCATTTTTCTGCTCGCTTAAGCCAACAGTATTTATCTCAAGCTCAACACGAGATGTTGCTGGTGCGTTGTCTACTTTAGGCTCTGGTAGCGGTGCAAACAATAAGATTAATATGATCGGCGAAATCACCATCAATAATTTCTGGTGTAATTTCGGCAATGATCCCCAAGTTTGCACTGTTGAGGTTTTCATTTTCTTTAGATCGATCGAGCTTAGTTTCTCTTTGACCTGATTCAGTCGGTCCTTGAACTCTGCTAAGTGGTCTACTTTCTGTTTTTTCTTTTGACGACGATTCATGCCACTGCGTCCTATACATTGAATAACTACAGTATAAAAACCAAAGTACCAACAGTATAGATCTTTCCGCGACAACAGAGAGCAAAGCAAGAAAATTGACATAGCTGTGATTTGGACACGGTAAAGCGTAAGTGATCAGAGGCTAGCCGTTTATTCAGGCTGCTAATACTGGTATTCTTACCCTTTTAGTACTGACAAAAAGAGTGACTTTTCATGTCTGAAGTAAAATTTGAAACTGTAGAGCAAAAAGCTAGCTACGGTATCGGTCTACAAATGGGCCAACAACTTGCTGGTTCTGGTCTTGAAGGCCTAAACGTTGATGCAATCGCTGCTGGTATCGCAACAGCTCTAGTTGGCGACATGCCAGCTATCGAAGTTGACGAAATCAACAACGCACTACAAGAGCTACACACTCGTGGTGAAGCTGCACGTCAAGAACTAGCTAAAGCTGCTGCTGCTGACGGCGAAGCTTTCCTAGCTGACAACGCTCTTCGTTCAGAAGTTACAGTTCTTGAGTCTGGTCTTCAGTACGAAGTACTAACTGAAGGTACTGGCGAAATCCCAACTGCAGACAAGCAAGTGCGCGTTCACTACCACGGCGAACTAACTGACGGTACAGTTTTCGATAGCTCTGTATCTCGCGGTCAACCTGCTGAATTCCCAGTAACTGGCGTAATTCAAGGTTGGGTACAAGCTCTACAAATGATGCCTGTTGGCTCTAAGTGGAAGCTATACATCCCTCAAGATCTAGCATACGGTGAGCGTGGCGCAGGTGCTGCAATCCCACCATTTGCTGCTCTAGTATTCGAAGTAGAACTTCTAGCAATTCTTTAATTTCTATAAAAACCTTTAGTAAAACAAAAAACTATAGGTAAATTAGACTGAATTAGCTCAACGGCGATGTGACTACATCGCCGTTTTTCGTTTATAGTGAAAGAGTAAATTACTTTATTACTTAAGGACGAATAATGAAGAAAGTACTCATCACCGTTTTAAGCAGCCTTGCTGTGGTATCTTGCGCTAGTACTAGCGAGTCAGAACAAGTTAGCCCAACTTCTGATATTAACTATTCCCAACTATCACAAACAGCCCTTATGGCCGCTGTAGACATGTGGTCTCAAAAAAATGAAGCAACACCATTTACGAGCACCCTTGCTAATTCCCTAAGTGACAAAGCATCTGTAACAAATGAGCAAGCTATAGGTGGAGTAGGCTCCATGCTAGCTCTTGCCCAAAATACCCTTGATAACTTTGACAACCAAGAGCTCGAAATGCTTTTCCCTGGAATGTCGACGCTTGATTCTACCGGTTTAACGTCAGTATTGGACTCAAAAACATCTGTTGAAAATGCATTTTCAGGATTAGGTATGGATTCATCAATGGTTGCGGCGTTTGCACCAATCATTATTCAAGGGCTAGAGTCACAAGGCGCAACAAGCGGTCTCGTTGATTCACTCGAAGCTATTTGGTTGTAATAACCAGTGATTAATAATTGATTTAAAATACTTAAAGGGCGCTTCGGTGCTCTTTTTTGTGCGCTGAACAAAAGAGATACGAGATACGAGATACGAGATACGAGATACGAGATACGAGATACGAGATACGAGATATTATTGAGAAATGGAGCAGAGAAGGTAAAGAAAAGTGCCAAATATCGTGGTGCAATTCTTATGTCGGTCTCCTAATTCTACAGATACAAAAAAGCCGAGCTAATGCTCGGCTTTTGTATTAAGAATCTAGTATAGATTACTCAGCAGCTTCTTCAGCAGCTGGGCGGTCTACAAGCTCAATGTAAGCCATTGGAGCTTTATCACCAGTACGGAAACCACATTTAAGAATGCGAGTGTAACCACCTTGGCGAGCCGCGAAACGCGGGCCTAGTTCATTAAATAGTTTTGCCACAACTTCGTTATCACGAGTGCGAGCAAATGCAAGACGACGGTTAGCAACACTGTCTGTCTTAGCTAGGGTAATCAATGGCTCAATTACGCGACGTAGTTCTTTTGCTTTAGGCACGGTAGTTTTAATAACTTCGTGACGAACAAGAGAGCTAGCCATGTTGCTGAACATCGCTTTGCGATGACTGCTGTTGCGGTTGAGTTGACGACCACTTTTACGATGGCGCATGACCTAATCCTTCTAACTTTTCGATTAATCTTCAGCGATTGACGCTGGTGGCCAGTTTTCTAGGCGCATGCCTAGAGAAAGACCACGTGAAGCAAGCACATCTTTAATCTCTGTAAGAGATTTCTTACCAAGGTTTGGCGTTTTAAGTAGCTCAACCTCAGTGCGCTGTACAAGATCACCGATGTAGTGAATCGCTTCTGCTTTCAAACAGTTAGCAGAGCGAACTGTTAGTTCAAGATCGTCTACAGGACGTAGTAGGATAGGATCGAATTCTGGCTTCTCTTCCTTCTCCTCAGGTACACGTACATCACGAAGATCTACGAACGCATCCAGTTGTTCAGCTAAAATAGTAGCTGCACGACGGATTGCTTCCTCAGGTTCTAGAGTACCGTTCGTTTCCATATCGATAACAAGCTTGTCTAAGTCAGTACGTTGTTCTACACGTGCCGCTTCAACAGCATAGGCGATTTTATCGACCGGGCTGTAAGTAGCGTCAACAAGTAGACGACCGATTGGACGCTCATCTTCTTCAGTATGGATACGAGCTGAAGCTGGAACGTAACCACGACCACGTTCTACTTTGATACGCATAGCGATCTCAGCGTTGTCATCCGTTAGGTGACAAATTACGTGCTCAGGGTTAGCGATCTCTACATCACCATCGTGGGTGATGTCACCTGCAACAACAGGGCCTGAGCCTGATTTGTTCAGTGTAATAAACACTTCATCTTTGCCTTCAGCAACGCGTACAGCTAAACCTTTAAGGTTTAGAAGGATTTCCAGGATATCTTCCTGAACGCCTTCTTTAGTGCTGTATTCGTGTAGCACACCTTCGATTTCAACTTCTGTTACGGCACAACCCGGCATAGAAGATAGAAGAATGCGGCGAAGAGCATTACCTAGAGTATGGCCGAAACCGCGCTCTAATGGCTCAAGAGTTACTTTCGCGTGTGTCGTATTGATCTGTTCAATGTCAACAAGACGCGGCTTAAGAAATTCTGTTACAGAACCCTGCATTGTGTCCTCTCTTTTTTTAACCTTACTTAGAGTAAAGTTCGACGATCAAGTGTTCATTGATGTCAGCTGATAGGTCAGAACGCTCAGGCATACGCTTGAATGTACCTTCCATTTTGCCAGCATCTACTTCAATCCAAGTTGGCTTTTCACGTTGTTCAGCAACTTCTAGAGCCGCTTTAATACGAGATTGCTGTTTAGCTTTCTCGCGGATAGAAACAACGTCGTTTGCCGCTACTTTGAAAGAAGGAACGTTTACAACTTTACCGTTAACTAGAATAGACTTGTGGCTAACTAGTTGACGAGATTCAGCACGAGTAGCGCCAAAGCCCATACGGTAAACTACGTTATCAAGACGACCTTCAAGAAGCTGAAGCAGGTTTGCACCTGTGTTGCCTTTAAGACGTGCAGCTTCTTTGTAGTAGTTGCGGAATTGTTTTTCTAGAACGCCGTAAATACGACGAACTTTTTGCTTCTCACGAAGCTGAACGCCATACTCAGATAGACGACCGCGACGAGCGCCGTGTACACCTGGTGCGTTATCAATTTTACACTTGGTATCGATCGCACGGACACCAGACTTAAGGAATAAGTCAGTACCTTCGCGACGGCTAAGCTTCAGCTTAGGACCCAAATATCTTGCCATGATCTTTCTCCAATATTCCTAGAAACGAAACTTAAACGCGACGTTTCTTAGGTGGACGACAACCGTTATGAGGGATTGGTGTCGCATCAACAATGTTAGTGATACGGAAACCAGCAGCGTTCAGTGCACGAACAGTAGATTCGCGACCTGGACCTGGACCCTTAACCATAACTTCCAAGTTCTTTAGGCCATATTCTTTAGCCATTTCACCACAACGCTCAGCTGCAACTTGTGCTGCGAACGGAGTAGATTTACGAGAACCACGGAAACCTGAACCACCTGCTGTAGCCCATGCAAGAGCGTTGCCTTGACGGTCAGTGATAGTTACGATTGTGTTGTTGAAAGAAGCATGAATGTGCGCTACGCCATCAGCTACTTGCTTGCGTACGCGCTTACGCGCGCGAGTTGGTTGTTTTGCCATTGTACTCTACCTTATCCGACTATTTCTTGATCGGCTTGCGCGGACCCTTACGGGTGCGAGCGTTGGTTTTAGTACGCTGTCCACGTAGTGGTAGACTGCGACGATGACGAAGACCGCGGTAACAGCCAAGGTCCATAAGACGCTTGATGTTCATCGATACTTCACGACGTAGATCACCTTCTACAGTGTATTTAGCTACACCATCACGCAGTTGATCGATCTGCTCTTCAGTTAGTTCACTGATCTTAGCATCTTCAGCAATACCCACTTCAGCTAGAATAGCTTGAGAGCGAGTTTTGCCAATACCGTAGATTGCAGTAAGTGCAATTACAGAATGCTTATGATCAGGAATGTTAATGCCGGCTATACGGGCCATTATTCACTCCTAAGGGGGTTCATAAAAGAATTATCCGCAGCAAAGCCCGTTATGGATACGCTGCGGCATACTACTTCTTTTGCACGCAAAAGGTAGGCCGAGGAATATACTCGACTCTACCTAGTATTTCAAGTAAAAATTTCTGCTGATTAGCCTTGGCGTTGCTTATGCTTTGGCTCACTGCAAATCACGCGAACGACACCGTTACGCTTGATAACTTTACAGTTACGGCAGATTTTTTTAACGGAAGCACGAACTTTCATTGCTAAACTCCGTAAATGGAATCGAAATAATTACTACCGAATTAACGGCCGTAACCTTTCAGATTCGCTTTCTTTAACACAGAATCATACTGTTGTGACATCAGATGAGTCTGTACCTGTGCCATGAAATCCATGATAACTACCACTACGATTAGTAGTGATGTGCCGCCGAAGTAGAAACGAACGTTCCACGCGACCATCATGAATTCAGGAATCAGACATATAAAAGTAATGTATAGAGCGCCCGCAAGGGTTAGCCTAGTCATCACTTTATCGATATATTTCGCTGTCTGCTCACCTGGGCGGATACCGGGTACGAATGCACCAGACTTCTTCAAATTATCAGCTGTTTCACGCGGGTTAAACACCAACGCTGTATAGAAGAAACAGAAGAAGATTATAGCTGCTGCATAAAGCATTACATACAAAGGTTGACCTGGGCTAAGAGCTAATGACACGTCAGTTAACCAACCGAACGCGCTGCTTTCACCATTTTGACCAAACCATTGTGCTAATGTTCCTGGGAACAAAATAATACTTGATGCAAAAATCGCTGGAATAACACCTGCCATATTAATCTTAAGAGGCAAGTGAGAGCTTTGAGCTGCAAAAACTTTACGACCTTGTTGACGCTTCGCATAGTTAACGACGATACGACGTTGACCACGTTCCATGAAAACTACGAAGTAAATTACAGCAAAAGACAATACCGCGATAAACAACAGAAGAAGCACATGCAATTCACCTTGACGCGCTTGCTCGATTGTTTGACCGATTGCAGAAGGCAATCCAGCAACAATACCTGCAAAAATCAGAATGGAAATACCATTACCGATTCCTCGCTCAGTGATTTGTTCACCTAACCACATCAAAAACATGGTACCAGTTACTAAACTCACGGTAGCAATAAGCGTAAACATGGTTTGGTTGATAACAACCAGATTGTCGACCATGTTTGGTAAGCCTGTTGCGATACCAATAGCTTGGAATGTTGCAAGTACAAGCGTGCCGTAGCGTGTATATTGGCTTATCTTACGACGGCCTGCTTCACCCTCTTTTTTGAGTTCCGCTAACGCTGGATGAACTACAGTTAGCAATTGGACTACGATCGATGCCGAAATGTACGGCATGATACCCAATGCTAATATAGATGCACGCTCAAGAGCACCACCGGAGAACATGTTAAACATTTCTACGATGGTACCTTTTTGCTGATCGAACAAATCGGCAAGTACAGCTGCGTCAATACCAGGGATCGGCACAAAAGAGCCGGCTCGGAATACTAAAAGTGCACCAATTACGAATAATAAGCGCGACTTTAGTTCACTTAAGCCGCTCTGAGCACTACGAAAATCTTTTCCTGGTTTCTTAGCCATCTGTACCTCGTTCCTCGAGATTATTCCTCGATTTTACCGCCTGCAGCTTCGATTGCAGCTTTAGCGCCTTTAGTCACGCGTAGACCTTTAACAGTCACAGCTTTGCTTAGGTCACCAGAAAGAACGATCTTAACAAACTCGATGTTCTTAGTGATAACGTTAGCAGCTTTAAGGCTGTTAAGATCAACTACGTCACCTGTTACTTTCGCTAGCTCAGCTAGACGAACTTCAGCAGACACTAGGCTCTTACGAGAAGTGAAACCGAATTTAGGTAGACGTTGTTTTAGAGGCATTTGACCGCCTTCAAAACCTGGACGAACAGAGCCGCCAGAACGTGACTTTTGACCTTTGTGACCGCGGCCACCTGTTTTACCAAGGCCAGAACCGATACCACGACCTACACGCTTCTTAGAAGGTTTAGAGCCAGCAGCCGGTGATAGAGTATTCAAACGCATTCTGATTACTCCTCAATCTTAACCATGTAGTAAACCTTGTTGATCATACCGCGTACGCACGGAGTATCTTCAAGTTCTACTGTATGGTTGATGCGACGAAGACCTAGACCTTTAAGACACGCTTTGTGCTTAGGTAGGCGACCAATTGAGCTTTTAGTTTGAGTTACTTTAATAGTTGCCATCGTGTGCTTACTCCGAAATAGATTCAACAGTTAGACCACGTTTAGCAGCAACCATTTCTGGTGACTTAACGTCTACTAGAGCACCAATCGTTGCGCGAACAACGTTGATTGGGTTCGTTGAACCGTATGCTTTAGAAAGAACGTTATGTACGCCTGCAACTTCAAGTACGGCACGCATTGCACCACCGGCAATAACACCTGTACCTTCAGCAGCTGGCTGCATGTAAACTTTAGAGCCCGAATGACGACCTTTCACCGGGTGGTGAAGAGTGCCTTCGTTAAGCGCAACAGTAACCATGTTACGACGCGCTTTTTCCATTGCTTTTTGAATCGCTGCAGGTACTTCACGAGCTTTGCCGTAACCGAAACCTACGCGACCATTACCGTCACCAACTACTGTTAGTGCAGTGAAGCTCATGATTCGACCACCTTTAACCGTCTTAGATACACGGTTAACAGCGATCAGCTTTTCTTGCAAATCATTAGCTTGTTGTTGTTCTTTAGCCATCTTCCAACCCTACCTTAGAATTTCAGACCAGCTTCGCGAGCAGATTCTGCTAGCGCCGCTACTCGACCGTGGTATTGGAAACCAGAACGGTCAAATGCAACTGAAGCTACGCCTTTTTCAAGAGCGCGCTCAGCAACAGCTTTACCAACTGCTTTAGCTGCATCGACGTTACCAGTGTTCTTAACTTGCTCACGGATCGCTTTTTCTACAGTAGAAGCAGCTGCGATAACCTCAGAGCCGTTTGCCGAGATAACTTGAGCGTAAACATGGCGAGGAGTACGATGTACTACCAGGCGAGTTGCACCAAGTTCTGCAATCTTACGACGTGCACGTGTAGCACGACGGATGCGAGATGCTTTCTTATCCATAGTGATACCTTACTTCTTCTTAGCTTCTTTAGTACGCACATTTTCATCTGCGTAACGAACACCTTTGCCTTTGTAAGGCTCAGGAGCACGGTAAGAACGAATGTCAGCCGCAACTTGACCTACTACTTGCTTATCGCAACCAGTAATAACGATCTCAGTTTGGCTAGGGCACTCAGCTTTAATACCTTCAGGTAGAGCGTGCTCTACTGGGTGAGAAAAACCAAGAGTTAGACCTACAGCGTTGCCTTTCATAGCAGCACGGTAACCAACACCCTTAAGAGTTAGCTTCTTAGTGAAGCCCTCAGTAACACCCACAACCATGTTATTAACTAGAGCGCGAGCTGTACCAGCTTGTGCCCATGCGTTAGTAACACCTTCTTTCGGACCGAAAGTTAGGTTGTTTTCTTCCTGTGCAATAACTACGGCGCTGTTAAGAACGCGAGTAAGCTCACCTTTGCTACCTTTTACAGTAACTTCTTGGCCGTTTAGTTTCACCTCTACGCCAGCTGGAATAGCGACAGGTGCTTTAGCAACACGAGACATAATCTACTCCTTAAGCTACGTAACAGATGATTTCACCGCCAAGACCTGCTTTACGAGCAGCACGGTCAGACATCAGACCCTTGGAAGTAGAAACAACTGCAATACCAAGACCACCCATCACTGTAGGTAAAGAGTCTTTATTTTTATAAACTCTTAGACCAGGACGTGATACGCGCTTGATTTGCTCGATTACAGGTTTAGCTTGGAAGTACTTAAGAGTAACTTCTAGCTCAGGTTTTGCTTCGCTGTCAACAGCGAAGTCTACGATGTAACCTTCAGCTTTAAGTAATGCAGCAATTGCAACTTTAAGCTTTGAAGAAGGCATTTTTACAGCAACTTTATTTGCTGCCTGACCGTTACGAACGCGGGTCAGCATATCCGAAATCGGATCTTGCATGCTCATAAGATTTACTCCAAATGATTAAGTGGCAATTACCAGCTAGCCTTACGAAGACCCGGAATCTCGCCTTTCATGCAAGCTTCGCGAACCTTAATACGGCTTAGACCGAATTTACGTAGGTAACCGTGTGGACGACCAGTTTGGTTGCAACGGTTGCGCTGACGTGATGCACTTGAATCACGTGGAAGAGATTGCAGTTTAAGAACCGCATTCCAACGATCTTCTTCAGATGCGTTTACATCGCTAATGATAACTTTTAGCGCAGAACGCTTTTCAGCGAACTTAACTACTAGTTTTGCACGTTTAGCTTCACGTGCTTTCATTGATTGTTTAGCCATAACAGTAACCCTACCCTTACTTACGGAATGGGAAGTTAAAGGCAGCCAGCAGAGCTCGGCCTTCCTCATCGGATCCCGCAGATGTCGTGATAGTAATATCAAGACCGCGGACACGATCGACTTTATCGTAGTCGATTTCCGGAAAGATGATTTGCTCGCGAACGCCCATGCTGTAGTTACCGCGTCCGTCAAAAGACTTAGCGCTAACACCACGGAAATCACGTACACGTGGAAGTGCGATAGAGATTAAACGCTCTAAAAATTCCCACATGCGCTCACCACGCAAGGTTACTTTACAACCAATTGGGTAGCCTTCACGAATTTTGAAACCAGCTACAGATTTACGCGCTTTCGTGATAAGAGGCTTTTGACCAGAGATCGTTGCCATATCAGACGCTGCGTTTTCTAGCAGTTTCTTATCGTTGATTGCTTCACCAACGCCCATGTTTAGGGTGATTTTCTCAATCCTAGGGACTTGCATGACGCTTGTGTAGCTGAACTCTTTGGTAAGCTCAGCGACTACAGACGACTTGTAGTAATCATGCAGTTTCGCCATAGTAGAACTCCAAATTACTTCTAATTAGTTAGAAACAGTTTCGCCGTTAGATTTGAAGAAACGAACTTTCTTGCCATCTTCGATACGGAAACCGATACGGTCTGCTTTACCAGTAGCCGCGTTAAAGACTGCAACGTTAGAAGCATCAATAGCTGCTTCTTGTTCAACGATGCCACCTTGTTGACCTAGAGCCGGAACCGGCTTTTGGTGTTTTTTAACAAGATTGATGCCTTCAACAACAACTTTACCAGTTGTCAGAACCTTAGTTACTTTACCTTTCTTGCCTTTATCTTTACCAGCAAGAATGATTACTTCGTCATTACGACGGATTTTAGCTGCCATGTTGCCGCTCCTTACAGAACTTCAGGTGCAAGTGATACAATCTTCATGAATTTCGCGTTACGAAGTTCACGAGTCACAGGACCAAAGATACGTGTGCCGACTGGTTGCTCAGTAGTGTCATTTAACAATACACAAGCATTACTGTCGAAGCGAATGACAGAACCGTCTGGGCGACGAACGCCTTTACGGGTGCGCACTACTACCGCCTTCAGAACATCACCTTTCTTTACTTTACCGCGAGGAATCGCTTCCTTCACTGTAACCTTGATGACGTCACCGATATGTGCATAACGGCGGTGAGAGCCACCCAGAACCTTAATACACATTACCTTGCGCGCGCCAGAGTTATCTGCTGCGTCAAGTGTACTTTGCATCTGGATCATTGTTAGTGCTCCGCTAAATATTAAAACTAGACCCTCTCGGGTCGGGCTGCCTCTTTAAAAGGGACGCGAATTGTACCACCCTTTTTTTAAATTGGGTAGACAAAAAACAAGCGGCTCCAAAAAATTATTTGGAGCCGCTTATAAGTTATAGAATTACAAAGATTAAATCTTCGCTTTTTCTAGAACTTTAACCAATGTCCAAGACTTAGTCTTAGACAGAGGACGACACTCAGCGATTTCAACTTTGTCGCCTAGGCCACAAGTGTTGTCTTCGTCGTGTGCGTGTACTTTAGTCGTGCGTTTGATGAACTTACCGTAAATTGGGTGTTTTACAGTACGCTCAATAGCAACAACGATAGACTTGTCCATCTTGTCACTTACTACACGGCCTTGCTGGATGCGGTTAGTTTCGCTCATTATGCGCCTGCCTTTTCAGTCAAAACAGTTTTCACACGTGCGATGTCACGGCGTACAGCTTTTAGAGTATGAGTTTGCTGTAGTTGACCAGTTGCAGCTTGCATGCGCAAGTTGAACTGTTCACGTAGCAAATTCAATAGCTCAGCGTTAAGCTCTTCAACGTTCTTTTCGCGTAGATCTTGTGCTTTCATCACATCACCTGCTTAGTTACAAAAGTAGTTTTAACAGGCAGTTTACGTGCCGCTAGGCGGAACGCTTCACGTGCCAACTCTTCAGGTACGCCATTCATCTCGTACATAACTTTGCCTGGTTGGATTTGAGCAACCCAGTACGCAACTGAACCTTTACCTTTACCTTGACGAACTTCAAGAGGCTTTTCAGTAATAGGTTTGTCTGGGAACACACGGATCCAGATTTGACCTTGACGCTTAATGTGACGTGTCATAGCACGACGTGCCGCTTCGATTTGACGTGCAGTCAGGCGACCACGGCCAACAGCTTTAAGACCGAATTCGCCGAAGCTTACTTCAGTACCTTTAGCTAGACCACGGTTACGACCAGTCATAACCTTGCGGAACTTAGTACGTTTTGGTTGTAGCATCGTTCGACTCCTTACTTACGGCCTTTACGCTGCTTCTTAGGCTTATCGCCTTTTGGCTCTACTGCGTTAGCAGCTGGCATACCGCCTAGAATCTCACCTTTGAAGATCCAAACTTTAATGCCGATCACACCGTATTGAGTGTGAGCCGAAGAAGTTGCGTAATCAATGTCTGCACGTAGAGTGTGTAGAGGCACACGGCCTTCACGGTACCACTCTGAACGTGCGATTTCAGCACCGCCAAGACGGCCGCCTACTTGTACTTTGATGCCTTTAGCGCCTAGACGCATAGCATTTTGTACCGCACGCTTCATTGCACGACGGAACATAACACGACGCTCTAGTTGAGACGCGATGCTATCAGCTACAAGCTGACCATCTAGCTCAGGCTTACGTACTTCAGCGATGTTAATTTGCGCTGGTACACCTGCGATTTTAGCTACAGCTGCGCGTAGCTTCTCTACGTCTTCACCTTTCTTACCGATAACAACGCCAGGACGAGCTGTGTGAATAGTCACACGGATGCTCTTAGCTGGACGCTCGATAACGATACGAGATAATGATGCTTTTTGTAGTTCCTTGGTAAGGAACTGACGTACCTTGAAGTCGCCGTCTAGGTTGTCAGCGAATTCGTTGGTATTAGCAAACCATGTAGCATTCCAAGGCTTGACGATGCCAAGACGAATACCATTAGGATGTACTTTCTGACCCATTGCTTACTCTCCTAGTCTTTAGCGATCTGCTACAACAATAGTGATGTGGCTTGAACGCTTCAAGATACGATCCGCACGACCTTTAGCACGAGGCATAATACGCTTCATGATAGGGCCCTCATCTACGAAGATTTTAGCGACATTTAGATCGTCGATATCTGCACCTTCGTTATGTTCCGCGTTAGCGATAGCTGACTCAAGAACTTTCTTAACTAAAACAGCAGCTTTTTTGTTGCTGAAAGTTAGAATTTCTAGAGCCTGGTCTACCGACTTACCGCGAATTTGGTCTGCAACTAAGCGAGCTTTCTGTGGAGAAATACGAGCAAAGTTATGTTTAGCTAAAGCTTCCATCATCTACTCCTTATTTCTTCTTAGCTTTCTTATCTGCAGCATGACCGCGATAAGTACGAGTTGGTGCAAATTCGCCTAGTTTGTGACCGATCATTTCTTCGGTAACGAAAACTGGGACGTGCTGACGACCATTATGGACAGCGATGGTCAAACCAATCATTGTTGGGATGATCATTGAGCGACGGGACCAAGTCTTAATAGGCTTTTTGTCTCCGCTTTCCACCGCTTTCTCTACCTTCTTCAGCAAGTGTAGGTCAATAAAAGGACCTTTCTTGAGAGAACGTGGCATGGCGATTCCTCTTTATAAATTATTTAGTGCGACGACGTACGATGTACTTGTCAGTGCGCTTATTCTTACGAGTCTTGAAGCCCTTAGTAGGAACGCCCCAAGGAGATACTGGGTGACGACCACCAGATGTGCGGCCTTCACCACCACCATGTGGGTGATCCACCGGGTTCATTACTACACCACGTACGGTTGGACGTACGCCGCGCCAGCGTGAAGCACCAGCTTTACCAAGTTCACGTAGCATATGCTCAGAGTTACCAACTTCACCGATCGTTGCACGACCTTCAGAAAGAACTTTGCGCATTTCACCAGAACGTAGACGGATAGTTACGTATGCACCATCGCGAGCGATGATTTGAGCATAAGCACCAGCCGAACGAGCTAGTTGTGCACCTTTACCAGGCTTAAGTTCAACACAGTGTACAGTAGAACCTACTGGGATGTTGCGCATCGGCAGAGTGTTACCTGCTTTGATTGCAGCATCTACGCCAGATTGAATCTGGTCGCCTGCGTTAACACCTTTAGGTGCAATGATGTAACGACGCTCACCGTCTGCGTACAGAACTAGAGCGATGTTAGCACTACGGTTTGGATCGTATTCTAGACGCTCAACTTTCGCTGGGATGCCATCTTTAGTACGTTTGAAGTCAACTAGACGGTAATGGTGTTTATGACCACCACCGATGTGACGTACTGTAATACGACCGTTGTTGTTACGACCACCGTTCTTAGAGTTTTTCTCTAGAAGTGGTGCGTATGGCTTACCCTTGTGCAGGTCAGCGTTAACAACTTTAACGACGTGACGACGACCAGGGGAAGTCGGCTTACATTTAACAATAGCCATTTTTACTACTCCTGTTATTCCGCGCCGCCAACGAAGTCAAGATCTTGACCTTCTTTCAAAGTAACGTAGGCTTTCTTAACGTCTGAACGACGGCCTTCACGCATACCTTGACGTTTGGTCTTACCCTTTAATACAAGAGTATTTACAGACTTAACTTCAACTTCAAATAGCTTTTCTACAGCTGCTTTGATCTCTTTCTTAGTTGCATCTTTAGCTACTTTGAAAACGATAGTGTTCGCTTTCTCAGCTGCCATAGTTGCTTTTTCAGAGATGTGCGGAGCACGTAGAACTTTTAAGATACGCTCTTCAGTGATCATGCTAGCATCTCCTCAACTTGCTTAACTGCATCAGCAGTCATCAGAACCTTGTCGAAAGCGATTAGTGATACTGGATCAACACCAGCAACATCACGTGCATCTACTTTGTATAGGTTACGAGCAGCTAAGAATAGATTTTCATCTACTTCGCCAGTCACAATCAGAACGTCATTTAGCTCAAGCTCTTTAAGCTTAGCTACAAGTTCTTTTGTTTTTGGTGCTTCTACAGAGAAGTTATCAACAACGATTAGACGCTCTTGACGAATCAACTCAGAAAGAATGCTTTTCATAGCACCGCGGTACATTTTCTTGTTAACTTTTTGGCTGTGATCTTGTGGTTTCGCAGCAAAAGTAACACCACCTGTACGCCAGATTGGGCTACGAATTGTACCAGCACGTGCACGGCCAGTACCTTTTTGGCGCCATGGCTTAGCACCGCCGCCTGATACTTCAGAACGAGTCTTTTGAGCACGAGTACCTTGACGAGCACCTGCTGCATACGCAACAACTACTTGGTGTACTAGAGCTTCGTTAAAGTCACGTCCGAAAGTAGTCTCGGAAACAGTTAGTGCATCAGCACCTTTAACCATCAATTCCATTACTTACTCCTAGACGTTATGCTTTAACAGCAGGTTTTACGATCACGTTACCGCCTGTTGAGCCTGGTACTGCACCTTTAATAAGGAGTAGATTGCGCTCAGCGTCAACACGTACGATCTCTAGGTTTTGAGTCGTTACACGCTCAGCACCCATGTGACCTGCCATTTTCTTGCCTTTAAACACGCGGCCTGGAGTTTGACATTGGCCAATTGAACCCGGTGCGCGGTGAGACAAAGAGTTACCGTGAGTCATATCTTGAGTAGAGAAGTTCCAACGCTTGATAGCGCCTTGGAAGCCTTTACCTTTAGATGTACCAGTAACGTCTACTTTTTTAATTTCGTTGAAAAGTTCTACGTTTAGCTCAGCGCCAACTTCAAACTCTTCGCCGTTTTCTAAACGGAATTCCCAAAGACCGCGACCTGCTTCAACACCCGCTTTCGCGAAGTGACCAGCTTCAGGTTTAGTTACACGGTTAGCTTTCTTAGCACCAGTAGTTACTTGGATTGCTGCGTAGCCGTCTGTCTCAAGAGTTTTAACTTGAGAAATACGGTTCGCTTCAACCTCAACAACAGTTACTGGGATAGAAACGCCTTCTTCAGTAAATACGCGGGTCATACCCACTTTACGTCCGACTAGACCAATCATTATTCTTATCTCCCTTAACCTAGGCTGATTTGAACATCAACGCCAGCTGCAAGATCAAGACGCATTAGAGCATCAACAGTTTTATCTGTTGGCTCAACGATGTCGATCAAACGCTTGTGAGTACGAATTTCGTACTGATCACGTGCATCTTTGTTGACGTGTGGAGAGGTAAGAACAGTGAAACGCTCTTTACGAGTAGGAAGTGGAATAGGACCACGAACCTGTGCGCCAGTACGTTTTGCTGTTTCAACGATTTCCGCAGTTGAAGCATCGATTAGCTTGTAATCAAACGCTTTAAGGCGGATACGAATACGTTGGTTCTGCATGAGACAGAGCTCCAATTATTAAAAATTACACAAACAATATCGCCACTCAAGCTCGAAAGAACGAGAGAATGCCGATTGATTTATGTGAAACCGTAGCATCCAAGATTAGGACGCATTGTCAGTTAACTTTTGAAGTAAACACAAGGTTTACTATTTTTATTAACCGCGAACATAAGCTGAGTATACATTACTAGGTAAGACCTACTCCTCAGTGCTCATTGGTTCACAAACCGGCGTTAGCCAGTGCGATGCATTATACAGATCACATTTTAGTATGCAAGTGGTGTTGGAAAAATAATCGGAATATATTTGTGCAGAGCATTCGAAGAAAAGTTGTGTGACAAAAGCAGAACGACAAGGAACGGGGATGATACTAAGGGAAAGCAAAAAGAAGTGGTGGGAACGTGGAAAAATAAAAGGGAAGCCGAAGCTTCCCTTTTCTTATGCAGTTCTTCTAATGAAGAGTGTGCAAAAATCTAAATGCTATTAAGCGAAGATTTTAGCTACAACACCAGCACCAACAGTACGGCCACCTTCGCGGATTGCGAAACGTAGACCTTCGTCCATTGCGATTGGAGCGATTAGCTCAACAGTCATTTGAACGTTGTCACCTGGCATTACCATTTCTACGCCTTCAGGTAGAGTGATATCGCCTGTTACGTCAGTTCTACTTCCGTACAACTGACGTAACAGGCGATATCACTCTACCTGAAGGCGTAGAAATGGTAATGCCAGGTGACAACGTTCAAATGACTGTTGAGCTAATCGCTCCAATCGCAATGGACGAAGG
>NZ_JBFRKT010000041.1:1631-4056 GCF_041469545.1 Vibrio sp. 10N.286.49.C3 | reverse complement strand
GCCAGGGAAAACTCATCTCAAGGCTCGCTTCCCGCTTAGATGCTTTCAGCGGTTATCGATTCCGAACTTAGCTACCGGGCAATGCCATTGGCATGACAACCCGAACACCAGAGGTTCGTCCACTCCGGTCCTCTCGTACTAGGAGCAGCCCCTTTCAATTTTCCAACGCCCACGGCAGATAGGGACCGAACTGTCTCACGACGTTCTAAACCCAGCTCGCGTACCACTTTAAATGGCGAACAGCCATACCCTTGGGACCGACTTCAGCCCCAGGATGTGATGAGCCGACATCGAGGTGCCAAACACCGCCGTCGATATGAACTCTTGGGCGGTATCAGCCTGTTATCCCCGGAGTACCTTTTATCCGTTGAGCGATGGCCCTTCCATTCAGAACCACCGGATCACTATGACCTGCTTTCGCACCTGCTCGAATTGTCATTCTCGCAGTCAAGCGGGCTTATGCCATTGCACTAACCACACGATGTCCAACCGTGTTTAGCCCACCTTCGTGCTCCTCCGTTACTCTTTGGGAGGAGACCGCCCCAGTCAAACTACCCACCAGGCACTGTCCGTAATCCCGATTCAGGGACCAACGTTAGAACATCAAAACTACAAGGGTGGTATTTCAAGGACGACTCCACCACATCTAGCGACGCGGTTTCATAGTCTCCCACCTATCCTACACATGTAGGTTCAATGTTCAGTGCCAAGCTGTAGTAAAGGTTCACGGGGTCTTTCCGTCTAGCCGCGGGTACACTGCATCTTCACAGCGATTTCAATTTCACTGAGTCTCGGGTGGAGACAGCGTGGCCATCATTACGCCATTCGTGCAGGTCGGAACTTACCCGACAAGGAATTTCGCTACCTTAGGACCGTTATAGTTACGGCCGCCGTTTACCGGGGCTTCGATCAAGAGCTTCGACCGAAGTCTAACCCCATCAATTAACCTTCCGGCACCGGGCAGGCGTCACACCGTATACGTCATCTTACGATTTTGCACAGTGCTGTGTTTTTAATAAACAGTTGCAGCCACCTGGTATCTGCGACTCTCGTCTGCTCCATCCGCAAGGGACTTCACTGATAAGAGCGTACCTTCTCCCGAAGTTACGGTACCATTTTGCCTAGTTCCTTCACCCGAGTTCTCTCAAGCGCCTTGGTATTCTCTACCCGACCACCTGTGTCGGTTTGGGGTACGATTCCTTACAATCTGAAGCTTAGAGGCTTTTCCTGGAAGCATGGCATCAATGACTTCACTACCGTAGTAGCTCGACATCGTATCTCAGCGTTAAGAAAGTCCGGATTTACCTAAACTTTCCGCCTACGTACTTGAACCTGGACAACCGTCGCCAGGCCCACCTAGCCTTCTCCGTCCCCCCATCGCAATTGTAAGAAGTACGGGAATATTAACCCGTTTCCCATCGACTACGCCTTTCGGCCTCGCCTTAGGAGTCGACTTACCCTGCCCCGATTAACGTTGGACAGGAACCCTTGGTCTTCCGGCGAGGGAGTTTTTCACTCCCTTTATCGTTACTCATGTCAGCATTCGCACTTCTGATACCTCCAGCAGCCCTTACAGACCACCTTCAACGGCTTACAGAACGCTCCCCTACCCCACATACCCTAAGGTACGTAGCCGCAGCTTCGGTGTATAGCTTAGCCCCGTTACATCTTCCGCGCAGGCCGACTCGACCAGTGAGCTATTACGCTTTCTTTAAATGATGGCTGCTTCTAAGCCAACATCCTGGCTGTCTGAGCCTTCCCACATCGTTTCCCACTTAGCTATACTTTGGGACCTTAGCTGGCGGTCTGGGTTGTTTCCCTCTCCACGACGGACGTTAGCACCCGCCGTGTGTCTCCCGGATAGTACTTACTGGTATTCGGAGTTTGCAAAGGGTTGGTAAGTCGGGATGACCCCCTAGCCTTAACAGTGCTCTACCCCCAGTAGTATTCGTCCGAGGCGCTACCTAAATAGCTTTCGGGGAGAACCAGCTATCTCCAGGTTTGATTGGCCTTTCACCCCTAGCCACAAGTCATCCGCTAATTTTTCAACATTAGTCGGTTCGGTCCTCCAGTTGATGTTACTCAACCTTCAACCTGCCCATGGCTAGATCACCTGGTTTCGGGTCTAATCCTAGCAACTGTACGCCCAGTTAAGACTCGGTTTCCCTACGGCTCCCCTAAACGGTTAACCTTGCTACTAAAATTAAGTCGCTGACCCATTATACAAAAGGTACGCAGTCACACCACGAAGGTGCTCCTACTGCTTGTACGTACACGGTTTCAGGTTCTATTTCACTCCCCTCACAGGGGTTCTTTTCGCCTTTCCCTCACGGTACTGGTTCACTATCGGTCAGTCAGTAGTATTTAGCCTTGGAGGATGGTCCCCCCATATTCAGACAGGATATCACGTGTCCCGCCCTACTCG
>NZ_JBFRKT010000041.1:0-825 GCF_041469545.1 Vibrio sp. 10N.286.49.C3 | reverse complement strand
TCATTAAAAGCTTAAGGGCTAATCCAATTTCGCTCGCCGCTACTTTCGGAATCTCGGTTGATTTCTCTTCCTCGGGGTACTTAGATGTTTCAGTTCCCCCGGTTTGCCTCCTGTTGCTATGTATTCACAACAGGATACTTGCTTATGCAAGTGGGTTTCCCCATTCAGAAATCCCAGACTCAAAAGGTTATTACTACCTAATCTGGGCTTATCGCAAGTTATTACGTCTTTCATCGCCTCTGACTGCCAAGGCATCCACCGTGTACGCTTAGTCACTTAACCATACAACCCGAAAGGGTCTCTGTTTTACTTTCGCTTTTGAAAAGCGAAAACAAACTAGTATGGCAACTAACCAAGGTTTTTGGTTGTTATCAAGAAGGGTTAATTCCTGATAACTGTTTGCCGGACTCAATTGTGAATCAATGTAAACATTGATTCGAATACAAGACACTTGAATGTGTTTGTTGTGTTTATCAATAAAGATAAACATTGAGAACTTTTAAATTTGATTGAATTACTCGTAAGTAATCAATCAGTCAGCTTTCCAAATTGTTAAAGAGCTAGATTTCTTTCGAAACCATTTTTAAATATTTTCAGATAAAAACACTTAAAGATGGTGGAGCTATGCGGGATCGAACCGCAGACCTCCTGCGTGCAAGGCAGGCGCTCTCCCAGCTGAGCTATAGCCCCATCTTTGTTTCTAATCGATATTGGTGGGTCTGAGTGGACTCGAACCACCGACCTCCCGCTTATCAGGCGAGCGCTCTAACCAGCTGAGCTACAGACCCAATATCGTCTCTTTTACTTTCTAAACCTAATCAATCT
>NZ_JBFRKT010000040.1:0-57655 GCF_041469545.1 Vibrio sp. 10N.286.49.C3 | reverse complement strand
TGTTACCGAAGTAACTGTTACTACCTAAGTAATAACGTTTTGATATTCATCAACGAGTGCCCACACAGATTGATAGGTTTAAATTGTTAAAGAGCTCTAGCGTTTTGTGACTTACATCTCAGTCGCTAGGGGTGCGTACTATACCTGCACCACTTAGAGAGTCAAGGGTTATTTTCAAACTCTTATTCTCTACCGATTTCGCAGCGTGACTTTCGTCTCACTCCTTGTCGGTGAGGCGGCATTATAGAGAGTTCGATATAGAGCACAAGAGCTTTTTTAAATAAAAGTTTTGTTCGTCTAAAAAGCCACCACATCCGCATTTTTCGAATAAAAACTAAACATTTGAGACGTATCACAGCAATACATTGGCAAAATGGAAGCCATGAACGTAAGATTCATGTGTCTATTTTGTTAATGGTAGATGCGTATATTTCGTTTATTAATATGTAGTATTCCGATATGAACTCAAAAAAATCGATGTTGTTAATTGTCGCGCTAGCTGTATTGGGCGGCATTGTTTTCTCTCAGGTAGATATATCGCCTGCAATTACCTTTATCCTTGGTGTCTTGGCTTCCGCTTTTGTTGTTAATTTTTCAAGCACCAACTCAAAATCAGAGTCAGAACCTAAGGCTTCAACAAAAACACTTTATGTGGGTAACCTTCCATACAAAGCGAATGAATCACATGTACGTGAATTGTTCTCTGAATATGGTGAAGTATTTGCTGTACGTTTAATGAAAGACAAACGTACTGGTAAAAGAAGAGGTTTTGGATTTGTTGTTATGGCAAGTAATGATGTGAATCATGCTATTTCAGAACTTAACGATAAAGATTACATGCAACGTACTTTAAAAGTACGCGTTGCAAACGATCCTAAACATCCAGAAACGGACGAAGCTGAGCTGAGCTAAACCCTAACTGCTTCAGCATACTATTTAGTGCACTTTCTTTTTTAGGAAGTGCACTACAAAAAGCCTCACGCACTCCCCCTTCTTCAGTACTGCTCTCTATATCCAATAAATCTTGAACCCGCTTAGCAATAGCCTTACCTGAATCAATCAACATCACGTTTTTACCTAGCACTTGCTGAATCTCTGATTTGATCAGTGGGAAATGAGTACACCCTAAAACAGCCACATCAATTGTGTTGATCATTGGTTGAAGGATTTGCTGCAGCTCTTCAAGGTTAATCGCCTCTCCTCGGAGTTTATCTTCGGCCATATCCACCAGCTGAGTAGAACCTAAAAGCTCAACTCTTTTATTACTAGAGAAGTTTTTGATGAGCTCGTGTGTGTATTCACGAGTAATCGTTGCGGGTGTCGCAATAAGACCAACGGCTTTATTGGCAAGTAGCGATGCTGGCTTGATTGCCGGAACAACCCCGACAATAGGGATTGGGTTATTTGCCCTTAGTGTAGGTAACACAATTGTACTTGCTGTATTGCAGGCTATCACCACAATATCAATAACGTGGCTAGCCACAAAACTGGCGACGATGCTTTGAACTCTGTGGATAAGGACTTGCTGGTCTAGCTCACCGTATGGGTAAGCCTCATTATCGAATACATAAGTATAGTTATGATTCGGTAGTAACTGGCTTATCTCTTTATATACGGACAGACCACCAACTCCAGAATCAAAGATCAATATGTTTTTTTGCATGCTTTCCGACACAACCATTACCTGTAATAATTTCCGTTACAATGATACCCCTTCACTTAGTTTTCGCCAATCATCACTCTACATAATGCAAGCTCGGTAGCGTTGATGCACAAAGCGCTCACCCTGCTCTACATTTTCCAGCTCTATCTTAAGCTTTCCTTTAAAGCATGGCGCTGACGTGACTAAAGTATGGAACTCACCATCTTCGCCGCATGGGTCGACGTGACTCGGTAAACTGCCGATTAGCTCAAGTGTGTATTCTTTCCCGCAATAGCTCATGTCTAATGCATCGCTATCGACCGTGACGAGAAAGGTTTCGATTCCTCTCTCTATTATTTCACTCGCAAGTGCCTGACTGCTCTCTCCCATTAGGGGAAACACACACTCCCAACCAGCTGGCTCTATATAACTTCTTCGGTAATCGGCAATGCCATTACAGAACATATCTCCAAACGCGACCGCATCGATTGATAAGCTAGAATCTTTAAGTGCCGAGACAATCGTACTTTGGTAAACCTCATTACTTGGGAAGACTTCCGGTAGCTCAATCATGATTAATGGTAAACCGACCACTCGAGCTTGCATTGCAACGACCTCAATAGGAGTTACCTGGAAAGGAACTTCACCTCCAACATACGTCGTATACAGAGCAACAACTTCATACTCGGTGCTTTCAAGTAGGCGCTCTAACGTTAACGTAGAGTCTTTACCTGACGACCAACTTATGACGACTTTCTTTTTCATTGATATATCCAATAAGAAAAAACCGCCCGAAGGCGGTTTGCATACCAGTTAGAACTGGTATGAAGCATTTAGGTAGTATGCTTGATCTTGCGTTTCATACTTATCCACCGTTTGGTATTGAGTATTAAACAAGTTTTCAACTTTAGCTCGTAGTTTCCATTGTTCGGTCAACTGGTAAGCTAGTGTAAAGTTCACGAGGCTATACGGTTCAAGTTCCACCGTATTTTTTGCATCGTCATAGCGTTTACCTTGATACTGATAGCTCAAATCACCACGCCAGTCATTGTGTTCATAGCTGACCAACCATTTCGCTGCAAAGTTTGCTCTACGAGACAGCTCTTTATCTTGAATGTCTTCTGGTTGACCATAACCAGCAACATTGATTTTGTTGTTATGGTCTAGGAAGTCTAGCGACACTGAGTGTGAAATCACGCCAGTCTCAAACTGCGAGCTTACTTCAATACCACGTATTGTCGCATCAGAATTCTTTAAAGCTTCACCTTTTGACTGATAACTTACCAAATTAGTAATTTTGTTTGAATAACCTACAACGCGTATATCTGATACGTCAGAGAAGAACTCAAATCCAGCCTCAAAACTCAAAGACTCTTCTGGTTTCAAGTCACTCTTACCATAGCCAGGCCAGAATAAGTCATTGTATGTCGGAGCTCGAAAGGCAGTACCACCAGACGCAATCAAACGCCAATTCTGATTAACAAGATAACCAGTTCCTAGCTGCCATGTCGACTTTCCGCCATAGACTTCGTTGTCATCATGACGAACACTTGCTTCAATTTGCAGACCTGAATTGTCATAGAAAGCCGAAGCGAATACTGCATTATTCTTACGACTAGTACCGTCATATTTCTGGTAACTATTGCTGCTCCAAATTTTGGAATCAGCCACGGTGTCTTTAGTTAGGTCAACGCCTGCATTAAGTACAAAGATCTCAGATAACTGATAAGAGTTCAGCCAGTTAAGAGCATGGCGATCAGTGATTAAGTGGCTACCCGGAACTTGACCGCCTTTATTGTTACTATCGTCGCGGTTAGTTGATACAGACAAAGATGAACGATACTTCTCACCATTATATGCAACAAGCGCTGCGTAGTTGAAAAGAATAGATTCTTGCTCATCAGCTGATAGCTTACCTGTTGAAAAGTCCTTATAACTTTCATATTCAGTCACGCCTTTATGATAGAAGCCCATCACTTTGGCAGACCACTCAGGTGAAAAGTTTGTCCCAACCTCAAGCGTTAAGTCTTGACGGCTATAGCCATCTTCATCAGGTTGAGCCGGGCCAGTGCCTACGACATCAAAACCATCTGACGCTTCAGTGTTTACAGACATATTGATCCAAGAGTTCTGACCAACTTTAGAGCTCACACCAGCTGCGCCTTGGCGATAGTTATCAGTACCAGCACCAACTTGAACAGTACCAGAGTCAACATCAGCCCCTGATGAAGTAATAATGTTAATTACACCACCTATTGCATCAGCACCATATACCGCAGCACGAGCACCTTTTACTAACTCGATACGTTCAACGCCGCTTAGAGGAATAGCTGAGAAGTTCGCACTACCAGTTGTCGCACTACCAATTCTCACCCCGTTATAGAGGACAATGCTTTGATTCGATGAGGTACCGCGAACAAAGACTGAACTGTTTTGTCCACGTCCGCCATTTTGCGTTACTTGCACACCAGGTAATAATGCTAAAGCTTCCGTTAGAGATTTGATTTGCAGGTTATCAATTTGCTCTTTAGTCACAATATCGACAGTTGCTGTAACTTGACCCACAGACTGCTCAAAACGGTTAGCCGTAACGACCATGGTTTCGTCAGCAGATGCTTCTTGTGCGTGTAAATTGGAGATAGGTGAAAGCAGCGATGCTACAGCAACCGCTAAAAGGGATTTGTTCATGTTGTGATCCTAAATCGCGTAAAGTCCTACCAAACCACATTGTATGGCTTAGCCGCTGGCAGGTATTCGGACTTAAGAGCACAACCTTTCGGTTACCTAATATTCGACTTCCCACAAAATGCTATTTGCAGTGTCTATGAATACTCGTTCTCTTTTACCGCTGCGCGTCAGTTCTGGATTTTCACCAGATTCCCTCTTCAGCCATCTATACATCCACATGGCACCAGCTTGCCGGAAATAGTATTGACCTATGAATCATTTGTCTAGTCTAAGATAGTTATAAGCTATAGTTTTCGTCGTCTATTTAGACTGAATGGCTCTCAACACTGGACAAGCGCCTGTGATTGAATAAAATCTGCGCTCTTGATTTAAAAGCACGATAGCAAAAGGCATAACAATGGCGAATTTAGAAGTAAACCCGCAACGCTACCAAGAACAACTGGCAGAAAAGACTGAGCGTCTTACTGAAATGTTCTCAGAATATAATGTGCCTGAGCTGGAAGTGTATGAATCTCCAGAACAACACTACCGCATGCGTGCAGAGTTCCGCGTGTGGCATGAAGGTGACGATATGTATTACGTCATGTTCAATCAAGAGACCAAAGAAAAATACCGCGTAGACCAGTTCCCAGCGGCTAGCCGCCTGATCAACGACCTAATGCCTCTATTAACGGATGCAATGAAGGACAACCACTCTCTACGCCACAAACTATTCCAAGTAGACTTCCTTTCTACATTAAGCGGCGAGATTTTGGTGTCACTGCTTTACCACCGCCAATTAGGTGAGCAGTGGATTCAAGATGCTAAAGCACTTAAGCAGCAATTAAACGATGAAGGTTTTAACCTAAACCTGATCGGCCGTGCGCGTAAGATGAAAATCGTGCTGGACCGCGACTACGTTATTGAAAAGCTAGATGTGAATGGTGATAGCTACATCTACCAGCAAGTTGAGAACAGCTTTACTCAACCAAACGGTAAAGTAGCAGAAAAAATGTTGGAGTGGGCAGTCGACTGTACTCAAGACAGCAAAGGCGACTTGCTTGAACTTTACTGTGGTAACGGTAACTTCTCACTAGCACTGGCACAGAACTTCGAACGTGTACTGGCAACAGAACTAGCGAAGCCGTCAGTAGAATCTGCGCAATACAACATCGCAGCCAACAAGATTGAAAATGTTCAGATCATCCGCATGTCTGCGGAAGATTTTACCGTAGCAATGGAAGGCAAGCGTGAATTCCGTCGTCTACAGCAAGCGAACATCGATCTTAAGAGCTACAACTGCAACACTATCTTTGTTGATCCACCGCGTTCAGGTATGGATGTTGACACTTGTAAGATGGTTCAAGGCTACGAGCGCATCATGTACATCTCTTGTAACCCTGAGACATTGAAAGAGAACCTAGACATTCTAAGTGAAACACACGACATCACTCGTTTTGCTCTATTTGACCAGTTCCCTTACACGCACCACATGGAAGCCGGTGTATTCCTAGAGCGTAAAGCGTAAGCCTCGCTCTCTAGGTCGAGGTCGAAGCTAAGCAGCAGATACAAAAAAACGAGCCAATTGGCTCGTTTTTTTATTTATAGATTGGTTTAAGCGGTTTTACCGATAAAGCCTAGCTTCTTACCTACCCAAGCGAGCAGTAGCATCGCGACGATAATCGCAAAGAAGTTTGACCCGGCATCAGGGTGTTGTGCTTTCACAAAAGCCGAGTGGCCAAATGCACCTACAAAGAAACAAGCTAAACCCACTAACGGAATATCTTCAGATACTGGATTTGTTAGGTATTCTTGGTATAGCGCTTGTACAGCCAACACTAAAGCAATCAGCGGGAAAATAGAGAAGCCCACTTCGCTCATTGTTACCCAAGATAACAGTGCATCACCACATACACCAGCTACAACAGCAAGTACGAGTGTCTTTCTTTCAGAACCACGGTTTACAGTATTATTTTCATTCGACATTATTCAATCCCGCCTTTTAATCGGTTACGTTCACGTTCTTTACGATACCAAAAAGCTCCTTTGGCCATCATTCGCAATTGCATGATCAAACGCTCAGCCAATTCATCTCGCTGACGTCGATCTAAATCTAATGCTTCTGCCCCTGAGTTAAAAACCAAGATGACGGAGGCTTCCGCTTGAGTAAAAGCTTCGTCTCTTGTCATTCCTGTTGTAATTAAATATTCGGTTAACTCAGCAGAGAAATGCTGTATCTCACGAGCTACCGCTGCACGAAACTCAAATGAAGTTCCTGAGCGCTCCCGCAATAACAGTCTGAATACGTTTGGGCTGCTTTCAATGAATTCCATAAAGGTTTCAACCGATGTGCGAATCACGCTGCCTTCTTTTACTATGCGTTGCCTAGCTTGACGCATCAACTGACGCAACAATAAGCCACCTTCATCTACCATGGTTAAGCCAAGCTCATCCATATCTTTGAAATGGCGATAAAAGGAAGTCGGAGCTATTCCAGCCTCACGAGCGACTTCTCTCAAGCTTAGATTAGAAAAACTACGATCGGCACTGAGTTGGCTAAATGCCGCATCGATTAAGCTACGACGAGTCTTTTCTTTTTGCTGTGCGCGAATGCCCATTGGTTTCATACTTTATCAACATCTTCTTTTACAGCCTAAACAGGCATGTCTAATACTCTATTCAATATAACGCGAATCACTTACTTATATAAGGCACTCTGGTTATATAAGACACTAAACATACCTCTTTGTTCACGTATCGAAGTAAATACGTTCAAAGAAAACATTTCAATATCCGCACCGTCATTTGGAGACATACGACATACCAAATATTATTTTTTCAGTAGCATGACGTGATCTCACCGACTCTCTGATGCCCTTTTCATGTACCCAAGAACAGAATCAGTTAAAATCTCGCTAAAGCAATGTTAATCAAATATAACAAGGAAGATATCTATGTCGCACTCCAACCACTTTGATGTAATCGTAATTGGTAGTGGCCCCGGAGGAGAAGGGGCAGCGATGGGATTAACCAAAGCCGGGTTGAACGTTGCTATCATTGAAAAAGAGAGCAGCGTTGGGGGTGGTTGTACCCACTGGGGGACCATTCCTTCCAAAGCACTGCGTCATGCCGTAAGTCGTATTATTGAATTCAACAGTAACCCTCTGTTTTGTCAGAACAATAAAAGTATCCACTCAACATTTTCCAATATTCTGGGGCATGCTAAATCGGTCATCGACAAACAGACTCGCTTGCGCCAAGGTTTCTACGATCGCAACCAATGCACGTTAGTCTTCGGTACTGCACGTTTTATCGATACCCACACGATCTCCGTAATGCAAAGCGACGGTACTGAAGAACACTACAGCGCAGACAAATTTGTTATCGCGACAGGTTCTCGTCCTTATCAGCCAGACAACGTCGACTTCATGCATGAACGTGTCTACGACAGCGATTCGATTCTTTCTCTTAAACACGACCCTCAACACATCATCATCTATGGTGCTGGTGTTATCGGCTGTGAATATGCCTCTATATTTCGCGGTTTAGGCGTGAAAACCGATCTCATTAATACTCGCGATCGCCTGTTGTCCTTCTTAGATAACGAAACCTCAGATGCACTTTCTTACCACTTCTGGAACAGTGGCGTTGTTATTCGTAACGATGAGACCTTTGAGAAAATTGAAGGAACAGATGATGGTGTAATCATTCACCTAGAGTCAGGTAAAAAAATGCGTGCCGATTGCCTACTGTATGCCAATGGTCGAACGGGTAATACTGATAAACTGAACCTTGGTGCGGTTGGCTTAGAAGCGGACTCTCGTGGACAAGTATCAGTCAACAGCAACTACCAAACCAGTGTTGAACATGTTTACGCTGTCGGTGATGTGATTGGGTATCCTAGCCTAGCAAGTGCTGCTTATGACCAAGGTCGATTTGTGGCCCAAGCTGTGATGAAAGGTGAAGCAGAACGACACCTTATCGAAGACATCCCAACAGGTATCTACACCATTCCTGAGATCAGCTCTGTCGGTAAAACCGAGCAAGAGCTTACCGCAGCTAAAGTGCCGTATGAAGTGGGACGTTCTTCATTCAAGCACTTAGCTCGCGCTCAAATTGCAGGTAAAGATATTGGTAGCTTGAAGATACTTTTCCATCGTGAAACTAAAGAGATTTTAGGTATCCACGTGTTTGGTGAACGTGCCGCTGAAATCATTCACATTGGTCAGGCGATCATGGAACAAAAAGGCGAAGCCAACACCATCGAATACTTTGTGAATACCACCTTTAACTATCCGACGATGGCCGAGGCGTATCGCGTAGCAGCGCTTAACGGACTTAACCGTTTGTTCTAAACAAAGAACCAACAGGACTATTTGACCACCTGTAGGCCAAGTACATAAACAGCAAGCCAAGAGCTTGCTGTTTTTATTTTTCGTTCCCTGAACTAAGCTATGCAAGCTAAGCGAGAAACTCCCCCTTCTTCCACTGAGAAACAAACAACACTCCAAGACCGATGCCACGCATCGCCATAAAACTCAACATTGCTAGCCACAGCGCATGGTTTTCTAAACCTGAGGCCAAGTAGAAAATTACAAAGAAGCAGCAGGTCGCCACGAACATGCTATTGCGCATATCCTTGCCTTTGGTTGCCCCAACGAAAATACCATCCAATAAGAAGCACCACATCGAAACCAACGGCATTGCAATCAACCATGGCAGATACACCTCAGCCTGGCTCTTCACTGCTGGGATTGTGGTGATCATGTTAATCAAGCTAGACCCCGCAATCGCGAACACAATGGTGAGCACCAAGCAAATGTTGAAGCTCCAAAAAAAGGTGCCAATCAAAGACTGATTTAGCTCATCTTTATCTTTCGCGCCGATCGCTTTACCGACCATGGCTTCCATTGCGTAGGCAAAACCATCCATCCCATAAGAGATGATCATCAAGAAACTCATCAACACTGCATTGGCCGCAACAACATCATCGCCAAAGCTTGCACCTTGGAAGGTCATGAAAGTGAAAGTCGCTTGTAGGCATAGTGAACGAAGGAAGATATCGCGATTCAGTTTTACGAAACGACTCAAACCTTGGCTGGTTTTCTTAAGCAGCTCCCATGGCGATGGTAACTGCTTCTTCACCCAGATCCGGTAAACACAAATCAGGCCAAATGTTAAACCGGCATAATCAGCCATTACAGATGCCAATGCTGCGCCTTCCACTTGCCAGCCGAGGCCAATCACAAATACGATATCTAAAACGATGTTGGTGATATTAGTAATGATCACCATCCACATGGGTGCTTTGGCATTTTGGGTTCCGAGTAACCAACCTAACAGCACAAAGTTAGTCAACGCAGCAGGCGCACTCCATGCTCGGATAGAGAAATATTGCTGACCATAGTGTTTCACTTGGTCACTGGCACTACTCAGAGAGAAAACCGCATCCGCAACAAAGCTATGCAATAGCAAGAAGAAACCAGCAAACCCTAGTGCCATGGTCACGCCTTGCACAAAGACTAAACCAAGTTGCTTGCCATCGTTCGCCCCATAAGATTGCGCGGCCAGTCCCGTCGTCGACATTCGTAAGAAACCGAGCAGCCAAAAGGTCACGCTGATCATTGTGCCACCCAGCGCCACACCACCTAAATACCAAGAATGCTCTAAGTGACCGATAACCGCAGCATCGACTAAGCCCAACAGTGGAACCGTAATATTAGAAAGAACCATCGGGATCGCGAGTAACAGCACTTTTTTGTGCATCGCCTGATTGGATAACGTTTGAAAAATAGTTTGGGGATTAAATAACTTCACGATCACCTCTTAGATTAGAGGCGATAGTTTAACCTAGTGAGTGGGCTTTCACTATGTTGTGGGGAGGTGCTTGCCTTTTATCGATAACGAATACCTCTAACGAGGCAAGCATTCAGATATCTGCCAACAGAACCGCTAGCACTACCACTTAACAAGCACTAACTGCGGCGTTAAACGCTTTTTGACCTGAGAGATTTTACAAAGAAGTCGCTGCCACAATTTCCAACGATTACACTGCTGGTCAAGTGGAGAAAACACTTTTACCCATTGAGCCCATGGCAGCCAATTAAGGACGCTGTCTATCGGAGAAGATAAGCCATGTGCGTATTTTCCAGAACCAAGCTTTTGTCCCAGAGCACTAGAGCTTTTATCTCCAGCTAACACTAAACACGCATGTGCGTGGGTAAAATAACGGCTCAAAGATTGAATAAAGTTCGCCGTCTGTTGTTCATTGCAATCCAACAGAGCATGTTCACACACCACCATCACCGAAGCTTGTTCTGGAATATTAAGTTCATCCAACCAAGTCAGGTCATCCACCGAGCCACACTCTAGACGATAGCGTTCATTCTTGTGGAACAGGCGTTGTCGCCAAACTAGGTTCTCGGTTACATCTAGCTCAACCCAATGACAGCGGCCGTTATCTAAACGGTAGAAACGGGTATCAAGCCCTGCTCCTACGTTAATAATCCAAGCATCTGGGTTATGAGATAAAAACTGTTGAACTTGAGAGTCACAAAGTTGAGTCAGTGTCGCGTAAAGGAGTTGTTGTTGGTCGAGTTCGCCGGTAAGGCATTCAGGTGCGAGTTGGCAACGCTTGCAGGCTTGTGCTGCAATAGGGTCATAAACAAGACCGTCATCGGCTAGACTTTCGCGGCTGCGAAACCAAAGGTGTTGAACAAGATTCGTCGGTACTTGGAATTCTTGATGTGCTGACCCGAGATCAGAAGAAGCCTTTTGATCATAGGTGTGCGACTTACGAATAAGCGGCTTCATTTGAGGTTTGGTTGGGTTTGGCATCATCATCTTCCTTGTATCTCGACAAAGAAGATGATAATGAATATCAATTACAATAACAAGTTATTGAGAGTAAATATCAATAAGCTGTTTGCACTGACTACATCCAGTCCGTGTTACGAATAATACCAACCGCAAGTCCTTCAATAGACAAGTGTTGGGATTCTAAGTCCACGTGAATTGGAGAAAACTCTTCATTTTCAGCATGTAACAGAACGGTAGAACCTTTGCGCTCTAGGCGTTTTACCGTTACATCATCGTCGACACGAGCCACGACAACTTGTCCATCACGCACGTCTTGTGTTTTATGCACGGCCAGTAAATCGCCATCCATAATACCGATGTCTTTCATACTTTCGCCATTTACGCGAAGTAAGAAGTCAGCTTGTGGCTTAAACATACCTGGGTCAACTTGGTAGTGCATTTCTACATGCTCTTGAGCCAAAATAGGCTCGCCAGCGGCAACCTGACCGATTAATGGTAAACCTTGCTCTTCGTTCGCTGCATCTTCAAGCAAAATACGAATACCGCGAGACGCACCCGGGATAATCTCAATCGCTTCTTTACGAGCAAGAGCTTTCAAATGTTCTTCTGCAGCATTTGCAGAGCGGAAGCCAAGTTCACGTGCGATTTCTGCACGAGTCGGTGGCATACCGCAATCCTCGATCTTACTTTTGATAAGGTCAAAAACTTGTTGCTGGCGGGGCGTTAACGGCTTCATGATTCACCTGTCTTTTTATACAGTTGACTGTGAGTATATCCAGTAACTGAACAAAAGCAAAGCAATTGGTTGTTTTTAGTTCATTTTTAGCAAATTACAAAAACAAGATCTCTAACCACACGTAACCAGCTAATACTAAACAGATAAAAACGGCAGCTGAGCCAACATCTTTCGCCATCCCAGAAAGCTCATGATGTTCGCTACCGATTCGGTCAACGACCGCTTCAATCGCGGTATTGATCAACTCGACAACCATCACCAACACGACGGCTGAAATCATCAAGATTCGCTCAACTTGGTTTACATCTAAGTAGAACGCCAACGGAATAAGCACTGCGGCCATGAAGACTTCTTGTCGAAATGCAGCCTCGTTTTTAAACGAGCTCGTGATACCTTGCCATGAAAAGCCCGCCGCTTTGACGATACGTTTGAATCCGGTGTTTGATTTTTTGGTCATTTTTAACTCTATACTCAATCAGTCGATGAATGATTTTCCACAAACTTAACGGCAATATGACTATTTCCATTAAAAGGTTAGACCAGTTTCTGGTATTCTTGCATCGATTAAATTTACGCCTAGGCTTATCCCTATTTCACTCATAGGATTTATCCTTTTCATTATAGAAATAGAGATACGCTTCAGCACATTGAAATAACTATTGAGGCAGTGAACCTATATGTCTTCTGGACAATCTTTTTCACGTTCATTAATGAAGCTACCTTTATCCCTACTGGTAAAGAGCACATCAATCCCTTCAAACCCTGTTGAGGATTTGAACATTGATTTGAGCAAACCGATTGTATACGCCTTACCGTTTCGCTCAAGTGTCGACATTCTTACATTGCAAAAACATGCGCTTGAATTAGGTCTACCCGATCCGTTAAGCAAGCTTGAAATCAATGGCAAATCACTGCAACGCTACGTTTTTATCTCTTCTCGCAAAACGCTACTGCAAGACGATGATTATGTACCAAGCTCATCAATTGAAGTCTTCTCTGAGCTGCTTTCACTGCATGCTGAAGACTCTGAGCTCGACGTTCAAGTTATCCCTGCCACCGTATTATGGGGTCGTAAGCCTGGTAAAGAGAATAACCAGAAGCCTTACCTACAAGCAATGAACGGTTTAGAGAAATCAAAAGCAGTATTGCTCGCAGGCCGTGACTGCCTAGTTCGCTTTAGCCCAGTGGTATCTCTACGATACATGGCCAACTCACATGGCACCGACAGTACCATCGCGCACAAACTGGCGCGCGTGGCACGTATTCACTTCTCCCGCCAAAAGCTAGCTGCATCAGGTCCTAACCTGCCAAGCCGCCAAGCTCTGTTTGACCGCCTACTAAAATCAGAAGCGATCAAAAAAGCAATTGAAGACGAAGCACAAGCTAAGAACATCTCGATCGAGAAAGCGAGCAAAGAAGCTCAGGATATCATGGACGAGATCGCCGCGAACTTCTCTTACTCACTGATCAAACGTGGTGAGAAGATTCTAGGCTGGCTGTGGAATAAGTTGTATCAAGGCCTGCATATCAACAATGCTTCAACGGTTCGTAAACTGGCTCAAGATGGTCACGAGATCGTTTATGTGCCTTGTCATCGTAGTCACATGGATTACTTGCTGCTTTCTTACGTGCTTTACCACGAGGGCATGGTGCCGCCGCATATCGCTGCTGGTATTAACCTGAACTTCTTCCCTGCTGGCCCGATTTTCCGCCACGGTGGTGCGTTCTTCATTCGTCGCAGTTTTAAAGGCAACAAGCTGTACTCGACTATTTTCCGTGAATACCTAGCAGAACTGTTCGCTAAAGGATATTCGGTAGAGTACTTCAGTGAAGGAGGCCGTTCACGTACTGGTCGTTTGCTACAAGCGAAAACCGGTATGTTAGCAATGACGATTCAGGCAATGCTACGCGGCATGAACCGCCCAGTAACGTTAGTACCGGTGTACATCGGCTACGAACACGTAATGGAAGTGGCAACCTACGCCAAAGAGCTACGTGGTAAGCGCAAAGAGAAAGAGAATGCGAGCCTAGTGATTCGAACTATCCGTAAACTACGTAACTTTGGTAAAGGCTACGTGAACTTCGGTGAGCCAATTCAGCTTAACCAATACCTAAACGAGCATGCACCAGAGTGGACCAAAGACATCGATCCAATGGGAGCCAGCAAACCACAATGGATGAACCCAGTGGTTAACGACTTGGCCACCAAAATGATGACACACATAAACGATGCAGCAGCGACCAACGCACTAACACTCTGTGCAACGGCGCTACTTGCTTCGCGACAACGCGCATTGTCTCGTGACTCTTTGGTTTCTCAGATCAATTGCTACCTGTCTCTACTGAAAAATGTACCTTACTCAGACACATTCACGGTACCAAAAGACAGTGCTGAAGATCTGGTAAAACACGCTGAATCATTAAACAAATTCCTAATTGAATCAGACTCAATGGGCGACATTATTTCGCTAGACCGTCACCAGTCAATTCTGATGACCTACTACCGAAACAACATCATTCACTTGTTTGCTCTGCCATCATTAATCGCCCAAATGACCATTCGTCAGCGCGGTTTATCGATTGACGCGATTCAAGAAAACGTTGCTGCTATCTACCCGTTCTTGAAGAAAGAGCTGTTCCTAAGCTACGACGAAGACAAGCTTGAAGACGTAGTGTCTAACATCATTGCAGAGCTGGTTAGCCAAGGTATGCTTGTGGTTTCTGATAACGAGGTCACCATCAACCAATCAAACAGCCAAGCACTGATGCTGTTAGGTCGTACGATTTCAGAGACACTACAGCGCTACTCTATTGCTCTGAACCTGTTGGCAGAGAATCCTGATTTGGATAAATCAGATCTTGAACAAAAGAGCCAAGACATTGCACAGCGACTTGGTCGTCTGCAAGGCATTAATGCACCAGAGTTCTTCGATAAAGGCGTGTTTGCGTCGATGTTCGCAACTCTGAAACAGCAGCAATATCTAGACAACGAGGGTAACTGTGATTTAGAAAAGACTCAGCAATTCGCTAGACTTCTCTACTCCATGCTTTACCCAGAAGTGCGTCTGACGATTCAAGAGAGCATCCACCAAGCAGACTAATAATTCACTTGGTGTCTGTTTTATATGAAGCGGAACACACAATCAAAAAAAGGTACCCAATGGGTACCTTTTTATTTTGTGTTCGTTTCGCTCAAACTCAGAGACTTACCAGAAGGTAATGAATAAGCCTGCTGTCACCGCCATTCCAACATAGTTGTTGTTGAGAAAAGCTTGGAAGCATAAGTCTCGGTCACGATGACGCATCAAATGCTGTTGATACACAAACAAACTACCTGCCACCAACAATGCCCAATAGAAGGTATCACCCAACTGGTAATGCATGCCTAGAGCAATCAGCATCGCCAGTGTCACTAATTGTAAGAAGCCAACGATGAGCTTGTCGAAACGGCCAAATAAAATGGCGGTCGACTTGATACCAATTTTAAGGTCGTCATCTCGATCTACCATCGCATATTGCGTATCGTAGGCTATCGTCCACAACGCATTAATTACGAAAATAAACCACACAATACTTGGCAACTCATTAGTTTGTGCTGCCCATGCCATTGGAATCGCCCAACTAAACGCTAAGCCCAGAAACAACTGAGGAAGGTGCGTAAAACGCTTCATGAAAGGGTAAATAAACGCTAAACCAACCCCGATAAAAGAGAGTTTAATGGTCAACGGATTCATGGTTAGCACCAATAAGAATGAAACCAAAGCTAGCACTAAAAACAGCACAATGGCTTCCTTACTGGAAACTAAACCTGAAGGTAATGGGCGCTGCTTGGTGCGTTTAACATGACCATCTACTTTACGGTCAGCAAAGTCATTGATCACACAGCCAGCTGAACGCATCAACACCACACCGAGTACGAAAACAACCAAGACACCAAAATCAGGCATGCCTTGCGCGGCGATGATCAGCGACCACAGGGTCGGCCAAAGGAGTAACAGGGTACCAATCGGGCGATTCATTCGCGTTAATTGCCAATACGCCTTCGCTTTGGTGGCAAGCATTTACACACTCTCCTTAGAGTAAATGGGGGATGTTGGTAAAAACAGTTCAGCGACAAGCATCGGTTTATGGTTCATCCATAATCGAGAACGACGCGCGAGTAATCGCTCATCGCCTGCAGTAACCCAGCCGACTTGCAGCGCATCTCGCTCCACGTTTTCAGCACTGAAAACGGTTAATCCAAGCGGGACATCACCTTGTTGAGAAAGGTCAGAGTGCTGATGATCTTCTAGCGTGACTCGAGGAATTAAGGTTCGACCTAACACCCACGGCTCATTATCACCCTTTAAAATCACTTTACGCAGTAAGCAATCATACGATGATAAAAGATTTTCTTCGTCCTGTTGTAGTATTGAGCGTTCTACAACTTGGTTATGAAGCAACTCAACAGACAGGTGATGGCAGCACTTGCCCAACTTACGGGAAAGCGATCCTTGCTCCATCAACCACTCTTTGGTGGTTTGATTAGGAAAATTAAAATTTTCTGTGCTTTGCCAATCTACATTCATTAACGAATTTAGATACAATGATATTGACTGATTCATACTAGTATTCAATAGGTGACTTTACACGTACAATAAAGCTTCAACTTTCGAATAAAATTAAAGCGTCCTTCGAATTGTAAACGTATTTAGATTTAGACTGCTCATTGTAACAAGACTAATGCGTTTCGAATATCGCGAATAAACTAAAGAAAAGTCTCAAATATGCACAAACGTTATGTAGCCCAACTATTTATTGCGATTAATTTACTATTTTCAGCATCAAGTTTCGCTGAAGAAGAGTCGGCCCCCAAACTAGCCTACTTCACGCTAGAGCCCGATCTCACCACCAATTTTTACACTAAAGGTAAAAAATTGGGCTATATCCAGGTTCGCCTCGACATAATGGTCGCCAATAGTAATGACTTAGAAGCCATTGAACATCATCAACCATTGATTCGTGATGCGGTGATTGAGTTACTTGGCAAACAAAACGAAGAGACCATTAAGTCTCTATCCGGTCGTGAGGATTTGAGAAAGTCCTTAGTTGAGCACCTCAATAAGATTTTACTTCCTGAAACAGGTAAAACTCTCATTGCTGACTTACTGTTTACCAAATACCTTTATCAGTAATGATAGTGTTTAAAGGCATCCAAATAAAAAAGCGGCTCACCTGGCCGCTTTTTTGTCTCTATCGTTTGACTACTCACTAGAAAAAATGAGTTAGCTTCTTGCCGAGCTCGGTGCTTTCATCGCATCGATAAAGCCAATAATGACACCAGCGGCTAGGCCAGCTAAATGCGCTGTATTGGCGATCGCCATAAATGGCTGCATGTACCCAAGCACTAACCACACCAACATAAAGCCGACAATCTGTCTTGGGATACCTAAACCAAGTTGTGGCGCCTTCGCACCAACAACCCATAAGTAACCAACCAAGGCATACACAACCCCAGACAAACCACCGAAGTTCGCCCCTTCAACCCAATACTGACCTGCACCAGAAAGCGCAGAAGAGACAGCAAAGATCTGAAGTAACTTAAGGCCGCCTAGCTTTTTCTCAATATCTCCACCCAGTTGCCACCACCACAAGATGTTGAATGCGATGTGCATAACCGAGAAATGCAAAACAGCATGACTGAGCCAGCGCCACAATTGCCATTGCTGCCCATCAACTGCTGGGAAGTGCAATGCATTAAAAATCGCTTGCCCGAAGCCTATCTGCTGCAGAGCAAAAATCACCACACATCCCAACATGATACTGAGTGTCACAGGGCCCGCTTTGGCTTTTATCATGCCCATGAAACTAGGCGTATGGTAATGAAAGTTGCTCTTTCTGGTCTCTGCCATGTCCCAAGACGCCGCTTGATAGCGCTTATGATTGGGTTCCGACAAGAAGCGATTGAGCTCAGCTTCGGTTTCAACCTGAAATTGACCATCAATAAGCCAAAGAGCAAAACGCCCTTCCCCCTCAGGAGACATCTGAATAGGGATCTGACGAGACGCCATATAATCAATAAATGCTTGAGCAAGACGTGGGTTGTCTAACACCATCAATCTAATCATTGTTACTTCCTATTCATGCTATGAGAGATGCTTGGAACGACAAAGGGAATTAACCAGCAATTACAGGAAGTTCAGCACGGTGCCAAGCTTCGAAACCGCCATCAACACTATATACCTCTTCAAAGCCTTGGTTCACTAAATATTGTGCTGCACCTTGGCTACTAATACCGTGGTAACACATCACCAAGATAGGTTGTTCGAACTCAACCTCATCCATGAACGACAGCATTGTATCGTTCGTCAGGTGGTAGGCTGTTTTTGAGTGCGCAACCGCGAAAGACTGCGGGTCACGTATATCGACAAGTCGAGCATCACTTTGTTCAATGAGGGCTTGAGCGCCTTTAACGTCGATATGTTTAAACTGGTCCATGACTTTCTCTTTTTATACTGATTTACTTTGCTGCCATTGTAACCTATCCCAAGGCTAACAATCACACCCACTTAATAAGGTTATCCACCAGCGATCACTTTTACACCATTTGTGGATAAATCTGTGAATTGCGTGAATAAAGTGCCTTTTTAAAAATAGATCCACAACATGTAGTAATGATCCTGATCTAACTGTGGGTTAACTGAAACATATCCCCACTCGAAAAACCCCGCCAAAGCCTTACTACACCCTGCTTTTAGACAGCTGACGAATAAATTCCTCACAGAGTTATCCACAAAATAATTTTGCAAATTTCGATCGCAAAAGTTGAGAAATCGATCCAAAACAAAAAGGCCGAGATCTCTCGATCTCGGCCTTTTCAAAATTCAGCTATTTGCTAGCTCTACTATTAGAAGGTAAAAGCTAATAGAAACTAGATGCTATTAGAAATCACCAACGGCTTGTTTCAACTTCTTCATCGCATTCTTTTCTAACTGGCGAACACGCTCAGCAGAGATACTGTAGGTATCCGCTAAGTCTTGCAGTGTTGCCTTATTGTCGTCTAACCAACGTGAGCGAACAATGTGCTGGCTGCGTTCGTCTAAGCTCTTCAATGCAAGCCCCAAACGATTATTAGTATGAGATTCCCAGTTAGCCGCTTCAACCGTTTCAGCCACGTCTGATGCTTTGTCTTCTAAGTAGTAAACTGGAGCAGTATAAGCAGAACCGCCATCGTCATCATCCATAGGCGCTTCAAACGTCGCATCTTGTGCTGCTAAGCGAGATTCCATCTCACGAACTTCCGAAGGCTCAACACCCAGTTCTCGAGCAACCGTCTCAACTTCACCGTTATTAAACCAACCTAAACGCTTTTTAGACTTACGAAGGTTAAAGAACAATTTACGCTGCGCTTTAGTCGTTGCGATCTTAACGATACGCCAGTTACGCAATACGTATTCATGAATCTCAGCTTTGATCCAGTGAACAGCAAAAGAGACTAGACGGACACCAACTTCTGGATTAAAGCGCTTAACAGCCTTCATCAAGCCGATGTTACCTTCTTGGACAAGATCAGCCATTGGCAGCCCGTAGCCAGAGTAGCCTCTTGCAACGTGCACCACGAATCGTAGGTGTGAAAGGATCAAGCCTTTCGCAGCGTCGATCTCACCTTTGTAATGTAATCGCTCTGCAAGTCCACGTTCCTCGTCAGGCGTCAGCATTGGGTAACTGTTCGCTGAGCGGATATAGCTATCTAAACTATCTTGTGTGACTAAAGCCATTTGATACGCTTGGTTTGCCATTCGGTTCCTCATCAATCTCTGATCTGGAGTAATACATCTATTAAAACCCGACAATCTTGAACCTAAAATGAACAGGTTTCAAGGAGGGGGGAAGTAATTATGCATAATCAATTCGTCTATACAAGGCAAAAACTGGTTAAGAACTGCCTATTTTTCGTATAAATATGACTCTATTCACCTAAACTGGTTCAATTTCTTTTAGATGACGCTGTGCAGAAAGCTTCGCAGCTACACTACCAAGCAAGGTTCCGACGATCAAAAGCAGTAAAGATTCATCCCAACTCAGGCCAATTAAGCGGAAGTGGCTATCGTACAGCTGAGCCAAGTCATCCACTGCACTGTTCAGTAATACGGTAATCAATGCCGTCATTACCCACGCGCTAATCGAACCTAAAACACCAAACCACATTCCAGCATAGAGGTATGGTCGAAGAATGTAGCTGTCGGTAGCACCAATCAGCTTCATGGTTTGAATCTCTTCTTTATGCGCCAACACATTAAATCGTAATGTGTTGCCGATAATCAGAAATACTGCGCCCAGCATCAGCACAGTTAAGGTAATCACGATGACAGCTGCAAGTGCTTTGATAGCATCCAGTCGAGCTAACCAGTCTTCATCTAAACGAACATCGGTGACTAACTTTTGCTTCTTAACCTTACCTGCCAGTTCTTTAATTAACGTGTCGCTGTGTACGCTTGGCGTAATCACCAAAACACCTGGCAATGAATAATCATCTAGGATAGTTAGGGCGTCCTCAAAACCAGAATACTGGCTAAGATCTTCAAGACCTTGCTGCGGAGAAATGTACTCAACCAGATCGACTTGGTCCCAACTTTCGATTTCATCCTTAAGCACCATGACTCTCGGCTCAGGGATACCATCCTCTACATAGGCACTAATTTGTGACGGGCTGGTGACATCTTGCGCCACTTCACCAACGTTCTTGCCGAGTAGGTACAAACAAGCGGGCATAGCTAAAGCCATTGAAATCACCGCAAGCGTCAGCAAGTTACCCAACGGACGCTGCCACATTTGCGAGAACGATGACTTGGCTTGTTTCCAATGAACAACAAAGAAACCGTCGCTTGAAGCCCGGTTTACTGCTCGATTGGATTGAGGTTTCTTAATGCGCTTATTCGCGGCCATAATCTTCAACCTCACTCAAAAAGCCTTGGTTTAATTCCAGATGACGATATTGAGGGCGAGTGTTCACTAACCCGATATCGTGCGTCGCTAGCATGATCGTGACACCCGCACGGTTGAACTCTTCAAACAAGCGTAATACACGACTCGATAGTTCAGGATCTAGATTACCAGTTGGTTCATCCGCTAAAAGCAGAGTTGGACGGTTAACCACAGCGCGAGCAATACCGACCCGTTGTTGTTCACCTCCAGAGAGCTGGCTTGGCAAACAACGGGCTTTATCTAATAAACCGGTTTTGTCCAACGCGGCGCTGACTCGACGTTTAATTTCGTTTTCAGAAATAGATTCAATACGCATAGGCAGAGCGACGTTATCGAAGATCGAGCGATCCATAAGTAGGCGGTGATCTTGAAAGACAATCCCGATGTTACGGCGTAAAAAGGGAATGTCTTTGGCTGGGATACGAGTAATATCGTGATCGTTAAACCAAACACGTCCGTCAGTTGGACGCTCTATCGCGCAGATCAACTTCAGCAAGGTACTTTTACCAGCACCAGAGTGCCCGCCTAAAAATGCCATCTCTCCTCGTTTGAGATGAAAGTCCACTTTTTGGAGCGCTTGTCGTCCGCCTCGGTAGGCTTTGCTCACTTGCTGAAATTTGATCACCGAAAATTCCTCTTACGATCACTCATATCAAATTTAAAACGGTAGCAGGTTAAGGATAAACCACTTTGCTACACGCGTTACTCTTCGCGGCTAAATAGTGCTTCAATAAAGTCTTTCGACTCAAATGGACGCAGGTCGTCAATGCCTTCACCCACGCCAATGTAACGGATTGGAATCTGGAACTGGTCAGCAATTGAGAAAATTACGCCACCTTTCGCTGTACCATCTAGCTTAGTTAGCGTAATACCCGTTACTGGTGCCACGTCACTAAACAACTTCGCTTGGCTAATCGCATTCTGACCGGTACCTGCATCTAGCGTTAACATGATTTCGTGCGGTGCAGAATCATCGATCTTCTTCATTACACGAACAATCTTGCGTAGCTCTTCCATCAAGTTGCTCTTGTTCTGCAAACGGCCTGCAGTATCTGCAATCACAACATCAACACCACGCGCTTTCGCCGCTTCAATCGCATCGTAGATAACAGACGCGCTATCGGCACCAGTGTGCTGAGCGATAACCGGAACATCATTACGCTGCCCCCAAACTTGAAGTTGTTCAACCGCTGCCGCACGGAAGGTATCACCCGCCGCCAGCATCACTTTCTTGCCTTCACTTTGGAATTGTTTCGCCAGCTTACCGATAGTGGTTGTTTTGCCCACGCCATTCACACCCACCATTAAGATAACATAAGGTGTTTTAGTGGTATCAACAACCAGTGGCTGTTCCACTTGGCTCAAGATTTCTGACATCTCTTCTTTAAGCAGACCATAAAGCGCTTCACCGTCTTTTAGGTCATTACGGGATGCTTTTTCTGTTAGGTTTTCAATGATCTTCACGGTGGTATTCATACCCACGTCGGCGATCAGAAGTTGCTCTTCTAATTCTTCAAACAGGTCTTCATCGATTTGCTTGCCTTTGAACAAACCAAAGAAGCCCGCACCAATGTTTGCTTTAGTACGGCTTAGGCTACGCTTAAGTCGTGCAAAGAAGCTTTCTGTCGGCTTCTCTTGAACTTCTTCAACCTTAGATTGAGAAGCAATCACTTCTTCCTGTTCTGCTTCTGCTTCTGCTTCTGCTTCTGCTTCTGCTGCGACAGGCTGCTGATCTTGTTGAGCCTCTTCAAGCGTTTGCTCTGACTCCGCAAGTTCAGATTCAACAGACTTAGGTTCCGTTGATTTAGCGTCTTCAACTTCAGGTGCGACCTGTTCAGCCTCAACTTGTGATTCAACTTCAGTTTGATCTTCAACGTTTTCTACGTTCGCTTCATTCTGAGTTTTTGGGCTTTGTTCTTCTTCACCAAAACCAAGCCACGATAATAATCCGCGCTTCTTTTTTTCCGTCATCAGAGGAGTTTCCTAGATCTACTAATTAGCTGTATTGACTTAATACACGTCGACTCTTTGCTATTGTTATACAATACAAGCTTGTACAAACGAATAGTAAAGAAAAATGACAAAGCAGTGATAAGTTTGCTTTTAGCTTGATACACTTTGTCATTGTAAATTTATTTAATACTCGAACCCACTTAAATTGGGCTCGGTATAGTATCACTTTATTAGCGGTCAAAAAATCTATGGTAAGACGTCGCCAGCAAAACACATCACAAAAAAAGCCATCCGGAGGCTTTGTTCGAATTATTAGTGGCTCATGGAGAGGTAGAAAGCTGCCTGTTCATGATTTAGAAGGATTACGCCCAACCATTGACCGAGTCAAAGAAACACTCTTTAACTGGGTGGCACAAGATATCCCACATTCGACCTGCTTGGATGTATTCGCCGGTTCTGGTGGTCTAGGTTTTGAAGCCGCTTCTCGCCAAGCAAAAATGGTGACACTGCTCGAAATGAATCAAAAAGCGGCCAAACAGCTTTCTGATAACGCGAAAGAGCTCAAAGCAGACAACATCAATGTAGTCAACACTGATGCTATCTCTTTTCTTAAGAAGCCAGGTACTCCTTACGATATGGTCTTTCTCGATCCTCCATTTCGTAAAGGCTTACTCGCAGAAACAGTACAACTGCTTGAGAGCAACGGTTGGCTTGCAGACAACGCCATCATTTACGTCGAGACAGAGAAAGAGCTAAAACTCGAAGCTATGCCAGAAAACTGGGAATTACATCGCGATAAGACCACGGGCCAGTCGAGCTACCGACTGTTCAATCGAATCACTGAAGAATAGGAGTTATTGAATGAAGTTCTTGCTTCCACTAGCAAAAGCAGCCATCGCCTTTGTTTGGTTTATCTTAATCGCCAATATTTTCTACCCATTCCCGGGTAATGCTGCGATTGCGCTTTATATCATGACAGCATTCTTATTCTTCATGCACGGCCTGCAGATGATGATTTTCATCGGTGCTTTTGGCGATAAGATCGAAATGTCACGTTGGGAGAAGTGGTCAATATTGATTTTCGGTGTCTTTGCCCTACTCGATATCCGACGCAAACACATGATGTAATAAAGCTTAAGCTTAGATATAAAACGCTTAGCGACAGAAAACATCATGACAGAAACAATTGATACAAAAGCGCCGCTCATTTGAGCGGCGTTTTTTTTATTCAGCGATGATACTGATGTTAGCCCATGTAGCCCTTTACGCCATCTAGGAACATTTGCGTCGACAGCATAACCAACAACAAGCCCATCAAGCGTTCGATGGCTTTAAGGCCTCTCTCACCCAACACTCGCAGGAAGAAGCCATTAAACATCAGAATAAAGAAGGTCGCACCCCAAGCCAGCATCACCGCGCCTGAAAGCTCTAACATATTGTCAGGGTGCTGGGTCGACAACAGAATCAATGCCGCAATCACTGAAGGGCCAGCAATCATAGGAATCGCCATCGGCACAATAAACGGTTCTTCACCCGCCGCGAGGCCAGTAATACTACCCGCACTTGGGAAAATCATCTTAATCGCGATGATAAAAAGAATAATACCGCCAGAGATACTCAAGGTTTCAGGCTGCACATGCAGGAAGTTCATGATGCTTTGACCAGCAAACAAGAACAGCAGCAGGATAATCAGCGCAAACATTAGTTCACGAACAAGAACAATACGGCGACGCTTCGGATCAATATGCTTAAGGATAGAAAGCACGATTGGTAAGTTGCCAAGCGGATCCATAATAAGAAACAGCATGGTCGCTGCAGATAAAATTTCCATAAGTTTGTCTCGAAATCGTAAGTGCGCGGAGTATAGCAGCCTCAAGATTGATTTTCGAACACAGTAACAAACTTAGGAATTTACGTTATTGAAAGGGTATTTATGAGAGCCAAACGAGGGAGAAATGGTCGGAGTGGAGCCGAGAATATCGCATCCACTCGCTAATCACAGTTCACTGTTCACCGGCGACAAGAACTGATGGTCATTCAAGATCAGTGATTACAAACACGTTCGCGATTAGTGCAAAGCTTGTCATCAATGATCACGACCTTTTCCATTTTCAGGAAAAACTTCAGTAGGCCATCCAAATCCAGACCGTTCAGCTTACACGTATGAAAGCGAGCTTCAGCGCCATAGGTTTGAGCAAGCTCTTGCGTCAACTCTTCACGAGTCAGCGGCTTTTCACTCAGTAGATTTAAAACGTTGTGTGCATGAATTTCGGTAGTCATAACTCTATCTCATGTTTAATGAAGTAGACGTAGAGTACCTACTTTCATCTGAGCTGCCTTGATGTAGCTCAGAGTTAAGCTAGCTCTACCCTAAATGGTGAGGGAAGCAACGATGAGAGCGTGTGCAAGAAAATAACTGCCCGTTACCCAAAAGTAAGCGCCCTTGATTGGGCTGCGATAGAAATTTAGGGCGTACGCCAATGCGGAAAGCAGCAGCACGCAGCAACCAACAAAACCAACAGCATGTGATAGCTGAGGCTCAAGTAACCAGACTTCACCAGAGGCCCAAGCAAGCTGAATGAGCACAATACCCATGATAACCACTGGAAAAACGAGTTTGTCTAAGCGAGGGAGTAATAGGAAGAAAGCAACGATACATGCAGCTAACAGCAGCGCGAACAACCACCAGACCATTTCTCCTGATAGCTGTAACCAAAATGCTTTGCTGTAACAAAGTTGAGCCAACAGGAAACACACAAAATGCAGAAGACGTTTTTGAGTAACAGTATGAAGCACATCTGCGATCGCGGATATCGCTAACCCAGCGACTACCCAATAGGTAAAATCAACGACAACAGATTGAGTTAGAGCAATAGTCGCCAATAATACAAAGGTAAAGACCTTATACAATAAAGCCTGACCGATATGCCCATGTTTCGTTCCTGTTATTGCTCCAATACCAGACAAGGAAACCGCCAACCAACTCCACATATCATTTGCCCTATTGCTTTTAATCGTCGCCAGTCTAGGCACACGGGTGTTGATGTAAAGCCTCAGCCCTTCAAAATTGGATCTTGATTACGCTTCCACTAAAAAGAGCATCTTTAGATTGAAGTCGTCACAATACCCGCAGCGATAGTGATTATTCCTTTTAAAATAGACTCATTGTTCGGAAAACTCATATAAATTGACGCTAGAGAACCCAAACTTAAATTCCAATCACTTCTATCCTACCAACGCCACAATATGTCGCTATATATTGCAAATACCACATAACTAAAAGTTCAAAATAAAATACATAAATACATTAAAAACAAACACTTAAAATCAAAAGCAGACTTATATAGAACTTTCCAACACTATACAAACCTAGACTTACAAAGTGCGTAAATTACCTTTATAAAAACCACTTTGTCAGGTTTAGCTAAGCTTCCTGTCAAAAAACCATCACAAAAATCAAACCTAAAACCTATAAAGCTTAATTAAACAAACCTAGACACCACCAAGCCCCATTAATACAGTTTAACAACCTTTAACAATATAAATTACACAAAATGACCATTACAAAACAACAACTTAAAACAAATGAGAACAAAAAAAAATCATAACGAACAAAATAAGAGCTCCCCAAAACACACAGTAAAACATAGCAAAAGTGATAGAAAACCCAATAGTTTTCTATCACTTTTAAAGGCTTCGAAAGTAATTCTTGATCTAAAGCCATAAGTAGTGCTATTCTTTAAAACATAGCGAGAGACAACCAAATTTAGGAGTAGTGTTATGATTTCATCTTCGCAAAGACAAGGACTTGTAATGATCGCGGTAGTTGTAGGTCTAATGACACTACCGATGATGTACTAAGCAAGTTACAGATAAAAAAAGGGACGCCATTAGCGTCCCTTTTTTTGTTCAATTTTTTCATTTCGAAAACAGATGCAGTGTTAACACATCCCAGTTCGCATAATAGAAACCAGCAGCAGCTAAAGTCATTGCCATCATCAGTAAGATTGCAACTCGCCAAATAAAACGACCACTACGTGGAGTCAACTCCTTCTCACAGTCGTTACACATCATGATGAACTTATGCTGGTCTTCCAACTTAGCCTCATGCTCATTGACTACCTTATTACGACACGTTGCGATATAACGCAGCTTACTCACCGTATCGTGCGGTAGCCTTTCTTCACAGCTTGACACAAGCTCATGCAATCCTTCGCCTTCAGCATGATATTGAAGCCTCAATAATTTCTCTATATTACGAGTTCTTGTCACCACTTTTTCAATATCGGTCATATTAGCCCTCCCACTCCACACTATAATTCTAGTCGAGCATTTCCCTATTCTTATACAAAATCACTGTTATTTACGAGAGAAAGAGACAATAAATAACAATGCTTTATCCCAAACTGGCCTCTAAATGTGATATCTGCCGAAAAATAATCAGCTTGGCTTACAACAGTTCACGAATAACGGCTTGAAACACATATCCCTATTGCTTGAAAGATTAGAATAACCATCACGACTACATGGAGGTTACATGCCTAATTCACTCTTTTTTGCCATCTTTGCACTCGCCGGTCTAGCGGCTTGGGTATTTCTTGGTTTCTATCGAAAGCACTCACAAGGTGAAAATGCGCCAGAAAAGAAAGTGAACGTCACTGTGTTGGACAAACAATCCATCGACCTTCCTGATGCAGAACCTGGCCAAGAAGATCAAGAGTATTGGATTTACGTTCAACGTGGTGTGGTTGGTCCAAAACGAGAGTTCCAAGTCGGAATCCACTACTTCCACGCCCTGAACCCTGGCGACAAAGGTACCTTAACCTACCAAGGCGATAAGTTTTTACACTTTGCATTGAAGCGCTAAACATTAGGTACTTCAACTGTATCTTCTAAGCAATCCATCAGAAAGCCTTAGCACCCACCGCTAAGGCAATAACCAACGTGTTTTCTCTGACTTAGAGACCAACCAGCTCATCCATAACGCGCCAGCTCCGCTGATCACGATCCATAATGGAATAACCCAAGCAGGGTGTCCTTGGTACCAACCGAACTCTTTCATTGGCCATAAGAAAATCGGGTGCAGCAGATAAATACCTAAGCTGTGTTTACTGATAAAACCAACCACTTGATTGCTCTTCTCAGACAAGCCTTCACCATAGTAACGGCACACCATGAACACCATGCTCGCCGCTAATACGGTGTTCAACGTCTTGTAAGATAACCAACGCCCTACCGTGTATTCTTCTGCGACCAAACTTGCATCAACCACCATATAAACCGTGGTCAGTAACGCTAATCCACCAAGTAACACACTCACGCCGACAGTCATCTTGTTAAGTGGAACCATCTTATACAGCAGGTAACCCAACGGTAAGTACCCGGTGTACAACCACAACTCGTGACTCCAAGGGCCATCGATTTTCAATAAGAACAATAACGTTGTGAACAACCATACCGCCGTAAAGGCATAGACAGATCTATCACCGTACTTTCTGACCATGATCTGTAAAAAAGGAATCACAAAGTAGAGTGGGATGAAGTAATAGAAGAAACCAAGGTGATAGTACGTGTAGTGATGATAACTATTGAGCAAAACCTCCCAACTGACGTCCGCATCAAAACCCATTAGCGACCAACCTGATAGGTAGGTATAGAAAAGCGACCAAACAATGAATGGGATCAGTACCTTACCCAGACGGCGCTTGAGGTAGTATTTGGCGTCAAACGGGCGCTGATCACTCAGCATCAATGCACCAGAAATCAAGATGAACACAGGCACTGCCCAGCGGCTGAAACCATTCACCGTAATGGCAGTCAGCCACTCACCGAAAGGAATGGTGCTTAATTCATTACGATAAGGCGCCAAAACATGAATCGCGATAACAGCTATGGCCGCGACACATCGTGCTAAATCAAAAAAGAGAACTCGCTGCTTCATGTAAATGCCTGATTAATATTCAATCATTCAACTATAGCAATAAAAAAGCTGACCGGAATAAATACCAAGTCAGCTTAGTGTTAAAGAAGATACTTATCGCGAATTTAACTTATTCGACTCTAGGTTATCCGACTTAAGCTCATGCGGCTGAAGCTTATGCAGCTGAGATTTGCGGCACTTTAGGTAAACGCAGAGAGATCACCGTCGTTATCGCTAAGAATGCGAAGGATACCCACAGACACGCAGACAAACCGGCCATTTGGAATACCAAGCCCGACAATATCGTGCCAATCAAGCGACCCATCGCGTTTGCCATGTAGTAGAAACCGACATCAAGAGACACCCCATCGCCTTTCGCATAACTCACAATCAGGTATGAGTGAAGCGATGAATTCACCGCAAAGATGGCACCAAATACCATCAATCCACCGATGATAACTAGCTCTGGTTGCCAGCCAATTTGCACCGCATAAGCAATACCGGCAGTCACAATAGCCAATGCACCCGCCCACAACAGCGCGGCATGACCATCAGGCACCTTGCCTTGCGCTTTACCGGTAATCTTAGGCGCAATACCCTGCACAAAGCCGTATGCAATGGTCCAAGCTGCTAAGAAACCACCCACCCATGAGTGGTCCCAACCAAACACACTGCCTAGATAAATCGGCAAAGCAATCACAAACCACACATCACGAGCACCAAACAGGAACATACGCGCTGCAGATAGGATGTTGATGGATTCAGACTTAGAGAAGATCTGTTTGAACTTAGGTTTAGTTTTCGCTTTACCCATGTCCGCTTCTAAGCTCAACACACTGCCAACGAAGACCAATGCCAACACGGCTGCCATCGCAAGCACAGCGTATTGGAAGCCAATCGTTGAAAGCAGCAAACCACCAATAAAGAAGCCAGCCCCTTTAAGCGCATTCTTAGATCCGGTCAGAATCGCAATCCACTTATAAAGCGCGCCCTGTTGTTCATCAGGAACCAGAGTCTTAATCGAACTCTTGGCACTCATCTTATTGAGGTCTTTAGCGATACCAGACAAGGCTTGCGCCGCCATTACCCAAGGAATAGTCAGCATTGCCGTTGGTACCGCGAGCATACCCAATGCAATAACTTGCATCCCTAACCCGATGTTCATGGTCTTATTGAGGCCAAGACGCGCCCCTAACCAACCACCAATTAGGTTCGTCACCACACCAAAGAATTCATAAAAAAGGAACAGTGAGGCGATCTCTAACGAACTGTAGCCAAGGTCATAGAAATACAAGACCACCAGCATACGAAGTGCACCATCAGTAATGGTGAAGTTCCAGTAATTGAAGGTCACCAGCATGTATTGGCGAACGCTCTTACTTAGATTTGAAAACATAACGCTATCTCTGCAATCTAAACAAAAAGAGCTTTTAGATCATAGGTGTCCAAAAGCTCTAATTCTTACTTTCCACTTAACTTATACTCAAAATAATTGGAGTGGCAGCTAGGCAACAAGCAAGTTCAGCCCTATGAGCATAGGTGTTCTATGTGATTAGGGCGGCCGGCGATCCGGTGAACTTGTGTAGTTAACAACGCTGCTGGTTCAAGTATGAAGAGCTACGCAGAAGCTACGCCATTAATGTATTCAACCTGAATGGCTTTAGTGAATGCGCCCGGACGCAGTGCCTGCACCTCTTGAACAATCTTGTTCATGTCCCAGCTCTTCTCTAACAACAGGTGTGCAGCCAGCAAACCCGTACGGCCAGAACCGCCCATGCAGTGCATTGCTACCTTGCCGCCGTTATCCACGATTTGGTGTAAAACTGGACTAGTCGCCCGCCACTTCGCAGCAAAATCGGTACCCGGTGCACAATCGTCTTCAATTTCTATTTGGAACCATTGCATGCCTAGTGCTTGCGCTTTCTCGCCTAACTTTGAAACGTTCTTGCTCGACAGTTCTTCACTATCTAGCGCCGTCACAATCGCTTCCACGCCTTGCGCTTTAAGTTGCGCTAGAGATGCATCGAGGTCAGTGCCTTTAGTGCCTGGGCACGGAGTAAGCACTAACGCACCTGTTTTTAAATCTAGCTGCCATGTTGGGTGTGCTTGAGAATTCGTCATCGTCATTAATCTCTTAAAATTCTTTTGTATATAGACCGATACTCAAAATAATTGGAGTTGCAGCTAGGCAACCAGTAAGTTCAGCCCTATGAGCATAGGGGGTCTATGTGATTAGGGCGGCCGGCGCTCCGGTGAACTTACGCAGTTAACAACGCTTGCAGCTTCAAGTATGAAGAGTATTAAGCTAGGCCAACTGTACGTACTAGCTCAGCAGTACGTGTTGCGTAACCCATCTCGTTGTCGTACCAAGCGTAGATCTTAACCATGCGCTTACCGACTAGCATGGTTGATAGCGCATCTACGATCGTTGAGCGTTGGTCGCCTTTGTAATCGATAGAAACCAGGGGACGCTCTTCAAAGCCAAGAATGCCTTTCAGTTCATTCTCAGACGCTTCTTTCAGCATCGCGTTGACTTCTTCAGCTGTGGTGTCTTGCTTCACTTCGAAGATGATGTCGGTCAGAGAAGCGTTCGCTAGTGGTACACGAACCGCGTGGCCATTAATACGATTTTCAAGCTCCGGGAAAATCTCAACAATCGCTTTTGCACTGCCCGTTGTTGTCGGGATAAGACTCATGCCACATGCACGTGCACGGCGTAAGTCTTTATGGGGCGCATCAAGAATAGTTTGCGTATTGGTGAGATCGTGAATAGTGGTAAAGGCTGCGTTCTCGATGCCTAACTTCTCGTTAATCACCTTCACAACAGGCGCAAGACAGTTAGTCGTACAAGATGCCGCAGTCACAATCTTATGTACCGCTGGATCGAAGATAGCGTCATTCACACCGACAACGATGTTTGCAATGCCTTCTTCTTTCACTGGCGCCGATACAACAACACGCTTCACACCTTGCTCAAGGTATTTGTTTAGGAAAGATGCCTTACGGTGAACACCGGTCGCTTCAAGGACAACATCGCAACCAGACCAATCGATCGCATCGATATCGCGCTCTTGCGTAGTTCTAATGCGTTGGCCGTTGATGATCATCTCATCGCCTTCAACCGTGACTTCGTGGTTCCAGCGACCTTGAACCGAATCGAACTCAAGAAGGTGCGCCAGTGTTGCTGTATCGCCTGCTACATCGTTAATTTGAACAAACTCTAGCTCAGCCCAGTCGAATGCTGCGCGAAGTGCTAGACGGCCGATACGGCCAAAACCATTAATACCTACTTTGACTGTCATACTCTTTTCTCTCAGTTAATTGCCTTCATATTTGAAGTCGCAGTGTTGTTGACTATGCCTAGCTGCAATCTCAACGATTTTGGCAATAAATTTAAATGTATTTAAACGCAACATTGAGGGCGTGAAGTCATGGCTTCTAGGCGCTCAATATCCTGTTGGTATTCAGTTTTCAAACAGTTCGATGCTATAAGGTCATCAATTAACTTTAGCATCCAACCCGGTAAATCTTGTGACAGACGGTAGAACACCCACTGCCCTTGGCGAACGTCAGTTAAAATTCCGTTTGAACGCAACTGCGCAAGATGGCGGGAAATCTTTGGCTGACTTTCTTGTAATGCCTGAGTCAACTCACCAACAGATAGGCACTCTTGGCGCACAATCAACATTAAGCAACGCACTCGCGTTTCATCAGACAGTAATTTAAAAAATTGGTGAGGAAGCATAACTACATACTCATATATGGATATGCATATATATTAGTTATAAAAAAACGCACGTCAAGGCGTGCGTTTTCATTGTCATAAAAGTTTAACGAAAAATATCAGAGTTTGTTGGTAACAATATGGCTCCAACGTCGAGCTTCAGTGAGTTCTGTTTTCACTTGTTCCACGTTCAAACCTAGATCAGCACAGTGATCATCAATCTTTTGCCAATCAGCATGTTCGAAACTTTCTTCAAGCGCTAATAATGCGCCATATGGACCTTCTCTGCGCAGCAAGGCGACCTTAATACTTGTGCATAACGGTAATTGTTCAATTAAGTTCTCTAACGACAGATCGAGCAACGCATCAAGCAATGAGAACAAACCAATCATAAAGGCTTGTTCAGTATGCCCTTTAAATACTTGGTAACGAGACATCCGTTGGCAAAACTGCGCACGCTGCAAAGACAGGCCATACAGCTCTTTGGGCTTTTTATCAGAGACATAAGACGCTACTGCTAGCGAGACAAACATTTTCAATTTCTCTTGCCCTAAATAAACCAAGGCCTGACGAAATGAAGAGATGGTGACCTCAAGGCGGGGTGACATAGTGTTCACAAAGCGCAGAAGCTTATAGGATAAGGCAATATCTTTCGCGACGATGCTTTCAACACGTTGGAAGTCGACATCCGGCTTACAGACCTCTTGGAATAGCTCCATCGCTATCACTTGCTCTGGGCTAATATACTTAGTCTTTATGATTTCGGGCTTACTAAAGAAATAGCCTTGGAAAAACTTAAACCCTGCTTCTTTCGCTTGTTGGAACTCTTGTTCCGTTTCAACCCGCTCAGCAAGAAAACTATATTTCTTCCCTTCGTGCTTTTTGACTAACTCACACGCCGCATCCAACCCCATCTGCATGATATCAAGCTTAACAATATGCGTATATTGAAGGAAACGTTCCCACTCAGGTGTCGAAGTAAAGTCATCTAGGGCAATCATATACCCTGCTTGATAAAGCTCTTTGATTACCTCTAATAGCTCATCTGTCGGTTGGCAGGTTTCAAGAATCTCAACTACGACCTTATCTTTCGGTAAGCTCATTGGAAGACGACGAATCAAGCTTTGATACGGAAAATTAATGAAGCAGCGTGAAGATGGGATCGAAGGGTTAAGCCCAACGGACAAGAAGTTTTCAACGATCAGGCGATACGTTGCTCGATTAGACTCAATATGCGCGGGGTAGGCATTCCTATCACCGTCACGAAACAGCAGCTCATAACCAAGCGTGTTCTTGTTACGGTTTAAGATAGGTTGTCGAGCAACGTACGTAGCGGTCATTTATTGATAACTCTAATTGATTTAACTATAACTCTATTACTTTCATTAAGCTTTGGCAGCAGCCAGCAAAGCGCCGCAACCCATGAACATACCACCAAATATTTTATTTATCTTACCCATTATGCGATCTGAGCGAATAAAACGTCCCATTTGTGAAGCTAATGAGGTGTAACCCAACATAACCACGCTATCAATAAATACAGTGGTCACTCCAAGCACCAACAACTGCGGTGCTTGCGGTTGTGTCGGATCGATAAATTGCGGAAACAGAGCAACTAAGAACACGATAGATTTTGGGTTAGTCAAATTGATAAGCACTGCATTTCTGAGCAGCTTGCCACTCGATAGCGTTGATTTTTCTTCTGAAGCCACCAAGCTAGACTTATCACGCCACTTTTGAATGCCTAACCATAGAAGATAAACCACGCCCACCCATTTGATGATGGTAAATGCCAAGGCGGATTTTGCCACTAGTGCACCAATACCCGCTCCCACCAGCATAATATGAAATGCAAGACCGAGCTGTAAGCCAACGATCGACGCAAGTGACTTCTTGGTGCCATAGCTGAGCCCATTGCTGATTGAGTTAACGGTACCTGAGCCCGGTGCCAAACTAAACAAAATCGCCGTGACGACATAAGCAAGCCAAACATGAGTATCCATTTGCATTTCCTTACTAGTTCTTTAATCTAACAACATTAGTAGCGATGACGCTCTCACATGCATCAGTTCAGGTAATTTCCCATGGAAAACCACAGTGCCACCCTGTTTTCATACACGCAAGAACCTGAGTTCGAGCAAGCGATTAAACACCCGATCTCCACCCTTTGGCAACAACGAAAGGATGGTTATGTTACATCATCTGGTAAAAAAAGGTTGTACTGGTGTAGCTTAACTTCTCCGACACACACCAAAGCTATTGTTATTTCAAATGGTCGCATCGAGTGCTGCTTAAAATACCAAGAGCTCTTTTATGATTTCTATCAGCAAGGTTATGACGTTTATTCATTTGACCACCAAGGTCAAGGTCAGTCGGAACGTATGGTAACAGACTCTGACATTGGTCACATTCACGAGTTTGATGATTACGTATCAGATATGTCTGACATTATTGCCAGTTTTGATCTTAGCAAGTATTCCAATCGCTACCTGCTCGCACATTCGATGGGCAGTACAATCGCCACTCGCTACTTGCAAACTCATCCCAACCACCCGTTTGACAAAGTCACTCTGTGCGCTCCGATGTTTGGGATCAATACTGAATGGTACTTCAAGCCTATCGCAATGCTTGTTGGGCAAGCTCTCACCGCTTTCTATGCCAAGCCGACTTATGCCCCCGGGCAACAGGCGTATTACTCTAAGCCCTTCGAAAATAACTTATTAAGCCACAGTAAGGTGCGCTATCAGTGGTTCCGTTGCTTATATGACGGTTCCCCTTCTTTGCAGGTTGGCGGACCAAGTACTCGCTGGGTATGGCAAGGGTTAATGGCAGCCAAGCAGGCAATACAACAAACTCGTCAAATCAAGATCCCACTGCTATTGATTCAGGCAGGGGAAGAGAAGATTGTGAGTAACGATGCTCAAGTGAAGTTCATCAATAAGCTGAAAAAAACCAACTCTGATTGCCAGTTTAAGGTGATTGAGGGTTCTAAGCATGAGGTGCTGTTTGAGCAAGATGAATACCGTAATCACACACTGGATGCTATCAATCAGTTTTTTACCTAGATCGAATAAGCTAATAAGCTGAGTAACCGACCAAGAAGATAAGCGCTAAAGAGGAAGAGAAGTAAGTGAGCTTTGCCCTCTTTTCTTGCATGAAATTGGCATACAATTTCCACCTAGAGATATTGTGGTTAAAACGATGCTAGCGTTGGCTAGTATTGATATTTGCTAAGCATTTTGCAATGAGGGTTAAATGACTATTCCTGCACTTAAAGATTCCGTGAAAATTGTTGCTTCTGATTTAGATGGTACGCTTTTGGCTCCCAACCATCAGCTAAGCGACTTTACCAAACTAACGCTTAAGAAGTTACACGAGCAAGGTTACACCTTTATCTTCGCTACGGGTCGCCATCACGTCGACGTAGCAGGGATTCGTCAAATTGCAGGGATTCCGGCATACATGATCACGTCAAACGGTGCTCGCGTACACGACCAGAACGATCAACTGATGTATAGCCAGGACGTCCCTCAGAAATTAGTTCAACCGGTTATTGATATTGTTCGCCAAGATCCAAATATCTTTATTCATATGTACCAGAATGAAGATTGGCTACTCGACCGTGAAGACGAAATGCTCGCTAAGTTCCATAGTGAGTCTGGCTTTAGCTACAAGCGATTTGAAGCTGATAATGCCCCAAGCGACGGCATTGCTAAAGTCTTCTTCACACATCCAGAGCAAGACCACGAATATCTGGTCACGTTTGAGCAAAAGCTAAAAGGTGCGTTTGGAGACAAACTGAACATCGCCTTCTCAACACCTTGGTGTTTAGAAGTGATGGCCGCTGAAGTATCTAAAGGCCACGCCTTAGACGCTGTTGCGAAATCATTGAACCTAACACTGGATAACTGTGTTGCCTTTGGTGATGGCATGAATGACGCAGAGATGCTGGCGATGGCGGGTAAAGGTCTAATCATGGGCACATCACATGAAAAAGTGATGAAAGCTCTACCAGACAATGAAGTGATTGGCAGCAACGCAGACGACGCCGTTGCTCACTATCTAGAAAAGCACCTGCTCTAATCTCGTCTCGTCGAAAAGATCTGAATAAATAAAAAGGCAGCCAACTGGCTGCCTTTTTTGAACCTTACGTAAAAAGCTCTCTCTAACGCTATCGAGAACCCTGTATTTCTTTGCTTAATATTGCCTGCCACTCTTGTTCGGTAACCGGCATGATCGATAATCGGTTGCCCCGTTTAACCAGTGGCATTTCTGACAGTTCAGGCATGGCTTTAAGTGTTGCCAAAGGAATCAAGCGTTCAGTCACTCGCACAAACTCAACATCAACCATTATCCAGCGCGGATTATCGGGCGAAGACTTAGGGTCGTAGTAATTACTCTCTGGGTCGAACTGAAAGTGGTCTGGGTAGGCTTCTCTGGTTACTTTCGCGATCCCCGCCACGCCAACTTTTTTACATGATGAATGGTATATCATCACCAAGTCTCCAAGCTTGACGTCATCACGCATCATGTTTCGAGCCTGATAGTTGCGTACACCCTCCCAACAAGAGGTTTTTTGTACTCTTAGAGTCTGAATAGAGAAGGTGTCGGGTTCTGTTTTAAATAACCAATATGCCATAATAAATCCAATTAACGGTTGCTCCGAGGAAGATATAACATGAAGGTAATGAAAAACCCAGTGACATGGCTAGTCGCGTTCGCTCTACAAGGCTGTGTTACGGCACCTGATACGCCGCAACAACCGGAACGGCCCCCAGCAACCTTGGATGAGCCACTGAGCATTCAACCGCAAGCCTTCATAATGCGTGGTCAGGTGGTGGTTGGTCATGAAAGCCGAACCTTCACTCCTTGCGGTAGCCAACAACAATACTGGTTAGACTTATCTCCAGAGTTAGCGCTAGAAGCACAAGGGCTCTCAACGAGACCTTACCAAGCCTTATATGGCGAGCTGATTGGTCACCTAACCGTGCCGAGCCAAACGGGGTATAACGCAGACTTCACAGCCCGTTTTGTGGTTGACCAAGTGAACATCCTAACCGCAGAGAACCCAGAGCGCTGCGACCAACCACTGCGTTCAACACGTGTATTCGGCAATGAACCTTTCTGGTCAGCAAGCTTCGATAAGGACCAGCTCAAATACACTAAGATGGGCGAACAGCCACAGATCCTCGATATTGAATCAAGCCGCACCACACTAAGCAGTCGTGATTACCAATTAGAAGGTAAAGCAGCGCAAGGCAAACTCAACCTTACAAAAGAGAGTTGCAGCGACGGCATGAGCGATTCTATCTATGGATGGCATGCCAAGCTTAACCTCAATGACAGTAACTATAATGGCTGTGCAACGGTCTCTAACCAAGATCCAACACTGGACTGGAGCGGGCTCTACTTCGCTAGCTCAACGCAAAACTCAGGGTTCTCTATCAACCTTGAACTCAACAATGACCACAGTGCTATCACGACTTATTCATACAGCAATGGAGACCCTTCTATTGTTGAGCAGGGCTTCTGGCAGCAACTGAACCAAAATCAGGTACAAGTGGTTATGACTCGCCACCAGCAACAGTATTTGATCTCCGAGCGTATCTTCACACTCGATAATGGCAAGCTAATCGCTGAAAAAGAGAAAGTGGGCAACGTGATCTATCCGATTGCCAATGGCGGTCTGGTGCTATTCGAAGCTAAGAGTGCGCAAGCGCAAGCAAACACCCCCGCTAACGTTGATCTAACCGCTAAGCAGGTCAACTCCAGTGATCAACTTGATCCAAAAGTCGACCAAGCGATCCGCGAGTATTTTAAGATCAACAACAGCTCACCTGACGATACCAAGTACCGCTGGTTAACCTACGACCTCAACGGTGACGGCAAGGAAGAGTTGTTTGCTCAACTGGACTGGTGTGGCTCGGGTGGCTGTACACTGCTGATTTTCGAAAACCATCAAGATAACTGGCGCTTCAATAGCCGAGTGACACTGGTTAAGGGCGACATACGCTTAGGTAAATCGCAAAACCACGGCTGGCAGGATCTGATCTTCAATGTCAGTGGCGGTGGAGCAACACCTGCGAAGCACACACTGTCTTACACCGGTGTTAGCTACCCACTGAATCCAAGTGTCGCTCCAGTTGCAAATGATGCTGATATCAGCGACGTGGTTCTGTTTGCTGATGGCATATCACCAGCGCAAAGCGGAGTTAAGCTATAACCATGAGTAATCAACAAGCTTGCCCTGGTTGTGGCTTCACTCACCAGTGCGTTTGTCATCTAATACCGACGGTTGAAAGCCAAACTGATCTTGTACTATTGACTCATGAGAATGAGCTGTCGCGAGACACCAACACCGGAAAGCTGCTTCAGCAATCTCTTGAGCAGTGTCAGTCCTTGGTATGGCAAAGGAAAACACCACCAGCGGAGCTAATGGCACTGCTTGAAGATGAAACACGACAACCGTTTCTGTTATTCCCAAGTGATCAAAGCATCGAGTGTCAGCAAGCTGTGATGACCCAAGCCCAGAATCGTAAACCGCTATTCATCATATTGGATGGCACATGGCAAGAAGCGAAGAAGATGCTTAACAAGAGCTCGTGGTTACAAACCGTCCCACAAGTTCATCTGGACATCACCAGCGAATCCTCTTACACCTTGCGCCGCAATCAAGACAGTGGCCATTTGTGTACTTGCGAAGTGGGCATTGAATTGCTCAAATCTTTAGGTGAAAGCGAACCTGCCAAGCTCATTGATGACTACTACCAACAGTATCTAAAAGTATTCCACGCCGACAAATGTGGCCATGCTCTCAAATAGTTCAAGCAAGAGCGCGGGAAGACAACAGACACATTTCAGAACGGGACAGATACTGAAAACAAAAAGGGTGAACCATGAGCTCACCCTTTTTACATCGTACTTTAATCTATTGAACCATTTAGTGTTTCACGTGAAACGCACACTCTAGCTGTTCGTTGAAAAGAGATTTTACTCTCCCTATCAGAATAAGCGTTGAGGCTGACCAAAGTAGTAACCTTGCAGGTAATCGACACCCATATCCTCTGCGATTCGACACACCTGTTCATTATGTACGAACTCCGCAACTGTTTTAGCGTTCAGTATCTGGCACAAACTCACCAGTTGCTGAGCGATCTTGCGCTGTTTCTTATCTTTATCAATATTCCGAATTAGACTGCCATCAAGCTTGATCACCTGTGGCTCTAGCTTCAATATCTCATCAATATTCGAATAGCCCGAACCAAAGTCATCAACAATAATATTCACACCAAGGTCACGGAAGTGGTTACACACCTCGATCAAGCGACCGTAATCCTGAATTTGTTCCGTTTCTAACACCTCTAAGCCAATACGCTGTGGGTGACTGATTTTTTTGATGGCCTGCTCAAGGTGAAGAATGGTTTTCTCATTGCTGAAATCTTGTGGCGCTAGATTAATTGAGAACGAATCGGTTCGCTGACTCATAAAATCAAAGGTACGCGTTATCATCTGGCGACTCAGACGTGTATAGAGGTGCGTTCCTTCTATGATTGGCAAGAACTTACCCGGCACAATCAGTTGTCCATCTTCTTCAATTCGAACCAAGCACTCGTAACTTTCTACCTGATGGCTGTGCGCAGAGACAATAGGTTGGGAACACGCCACAATATTCTGATTAAGCACCGCGCGACTGACACACGACAGCCAACCAAGCTGCTCTTGGCGATGCTTCTCCAATTGAATGAGCGTCTTGGCGCTCACTAGATGCTTGTTCTGACTCACGGCGCTGCGCCTAGCATCAATCGCCTTCAACAACAAATCATCAATCGAGGTCGTAGGAAAATCTCGACGGCTGGCTATGCCCGCACAGATGGATACCGACAGATAATCAATATCAGGCAACCCCGTTGGTTCAAAATTCACATGTTCCGTTTGGTCTGCAAATTCAGAAAAACGCTGATGAATATGTTCTTGCCCCACCCAGCTATCAAAGACCACCGCCCACTCACCGATACCAATGCTATAGAGCTGACACCCCTCATCAAAGAACTGCCACAGCGCCTTTTGAAAATACTCGCTTAAATCATGCAGAAGCTTGTCACCGACTCGATAGCCATACTTCTCATTGATTTGGCCAAATGTCGTGACTTTCAAAGCCAACAAATGACTATCGGTACTCATTTTTGACAGTTTTTCACGCAGCACGCTTCGATTAGGTAAACCTGTACGGCGATCAATTCGGTAGCTCGCGGTCAATGCGGTCGCTTGCTGTTGAATCTTACTCGCCATGCTGTTGTTCATGTCATCGACATCAAGCAGAGCATTTCGTATCAATGAAAACAGAGGGGAAATATTGGTCGCGGGTTGTGTCTCTAATGGCAATACCGCCTTGCCTTCACCTTCCCTAAGCGCAAGATAAGTGAGGCTATGATGCAAAATTCGTTGCTGGTCATTATCTTGATAGAGCTCTCCCATGCAGTACACGCCATAGGTGTCCGCTAATGCTTGGAAAACCTCAACCTCTTGGTTGCCATCAATGAAATCAATGCGCGAAGTGCAGTTATAGATAAAAAACTGTTCTGGTTTATGGGAAGTAATCTGTTGAACGCCCAGTCGGATTTGTTCTAGGGTCAATGAAGGGTGGTCATAACAAAACCGCACCTCATCACCAACCTGAAACGACCCACTGAATTCTATCTCTCCGCCCTCTGTCACCTTGAGCGGTAAGTGAGTGTTCTGGTCTTTTGGTTCACCGACCATCAAGGGGAAGTTATACAGTTGCTCAAAAGGGATTTCGAGACCGTCAGCAAGGTAACGATTATAGACTTCTCGGACAGGTATACCGTCCAATTCAGCTAGCCGATTATCTTGAGCGCCAGTCACTCGGAAGGTACGACCAATAGGATTCCATTCGCAGTAATACCCCTTAGTAATTGCGAGTTCAACACTGTGCAGTGCTAACATGACATAGGCATTTTCATAGCAAATACCATCGAGCATCACCCATCGTCCATGCTCTGTAATGGTCGATGCACCGCCACAAACAGGTAATGAATATATCGACTGCTCAAACGCTGAAAATAGATCTTGGTTATTTATCTGCAAGCGATCGGCGAAACAGAGAATGCTTTGAGTATCAGCATTACATTCAAGCTGCTGCCACATCGCTTGGCTATCCCGTCGAGGCTGCTCGCTATATTCGACAACACCACAAGTGTAAGACGTCGCCTCAAAGCGAGTAACAATAACATAGAGACCTTTATGCAGGATCACACCTTGGCTGATGTAGTGATTAGCGCTACAACCAATCAATTTGGCGTTGGGGAAAGTCGACTGAATTACTTGGCAGGCAGCCAACACCGAATCTTTCTCGAAAGAAGAAAACACCTGAATCAGTAGATTGTCATGTGGATGAAAATCTATCTTTTGCAATTCACGCTGGGTGCACTTAATATCTTGTATCTGGAAAGAGGTCGATTGCATATTCACATTAATCGTTACGTTAATGATTTGTTATTGTGCTTATTATAGATAAAGCTTGCACGGAATACTTACAATCGTCTTATAAATAATGTGACGCTAGTTAGACATCATTCATTCCACTAAAGAGCCATCATCAGTGCCAGTGAAGCACTTTAAAAGCAAGTAACGTTAAGGTCGGAGGGTTTTAATAACTAAAACAGTCGCTTAGGCTCACCAAAGTAATAACCTTGCAGATAATCGACACCCATTTGCTCTGCAATTTCACAAACCTGTTGGTTATGGACAAATTCGGCAACTGTTTTGGCGTTAAACACCTGACACAAGCGTACTAATTGAGAGGCGATATTCCTTTGCTTTGGGTCTTTGTCGATATTGCGAATCAAGCTACCGTCGAGCTTTATGATCTGCGGCTCAAGTTTAATGATCTCATCAATATTGGAATAACCAGAACCAAAGTCATCAACAATGATTCTCGCCCCAAGAGCACGGAAGTGATCACACACTTCTATCATGCGGCCATAATCTTTGATCTGTTCAGACTCGAGAACCTCTAGACCAAGTCGAGTGGGGTCGTTCATACCACTAATCGCTGACTCGAGAACTTCAAGCGTCTTATCGCTCAGTAAGTCTTGTGGGGATAGGTTGATTGAAAAAGAACTCTGCTTATTTGCCATGTAGCCAATGGTGTTTCGAATCATGTGCCGGCTAAGGCGAGTATAGAGATGCGTGTCAGCAATAATGGGTAAGAACTTACCAGGGAGTACAATGGTACCGTCCGACTCCATGATTCTGACCAAGCACTCTTGGCCAATCATTTCGTGAGTACCAGACGCCACAATCGGCTGTGAGTAGGTGATAATGTTCTGATCTAAGATTGCGCGGCTTACACAGCTCAGCCAGCCTAGTTGTTCTTTACGATCTTCCTCACTCACCTGAATGTTTTTTGCATTAGTGATGTGAGTATTGTTCCGCACCCCGTAGCGTCGAGCTTCAATCGCTTTCAACAAGATCTCATCACCGCTATCAGCTAAGAAATCACAGCGACTAGCGAAACCACCACACAGAGAAACCGAAAGGTAGTCTATGTCGGTTAATCCATATGGCTCAAAATTAATATGCTCAATACCATCAGCAAACTCGACGAAACGTTGCTCTATCTTCACGCTATCGACACTCGCGTTAAAGATAATTGCCCACTCACCGACACCAATACTGAACAGTTCAACCTTTACCTTGGATTCCTTAGCCACACTAAGGTGCAATCGGTCGACAAAATGATTCGACAGATCAAGCAGTAATTGGTCACCCACTTGATAACCGTATTTTTCGTTAACTTGATGAAAATTAGTCAGCTTCAGCGTCAACAGATGTTCATTGAATAAAATCGTATTGAGGCGTTCTTTTAATACAATACGGTTGGGTAGCCCAGTGCGAGAGTCAATACGGTAGCTTTCAGTTAAGCGACGTGCCTGTTGATGGAGTTTGTTCTCCATCTGAGTGTTCATACTGTCGAGGTCTGCGACCGCATTTCTGACTAAGTTGAGTAGTGGCGATACCGTTGAGTCTCGCTTGAAATCTTCGCAACGAAACTCATTAATCTCGTCCGACTCTCTCATCGCAATATAGGTAAGGCTGTGATGCAGTATCTCTTGGCGATCGTCGTTGCGATATAGTTCGCCCATGCAGTATGCACCACACGCGTTTACTATCCCTTCAAATGGTTTGAGCTCAAGTTTACTGTCGATAAATTCTAGTCGAGATACACAGTTATAGATGATCACAGATTCAGGCTGATGCACGGCAAGCATCTCAGCGCCGTGACGCACTTTTTCTGCGGTCAAAGAAGGATGGTTATAACAAAACTGGGCCTCTTCGCCGACATGCCAAGGGCTATCAAACTCAATACTACCATCATCATTAATACGTAGAGGCGTCGAGATGCACTTCTTTCTGCCGAGCTCTCGATACAGGGGGAAGCTCATCAACTGACTAAAAGGGAGATCTTTACCATCAGCAAGGTAATGTTTGAACACCTCGATAGCCGGCTTGTCATTCAACGCATATAAACGATTTCCAACTGCGTGTGTCACTCGCAATTTCATCCCAATAGGATTCCACTCAGAATACGCGTCCGACCAAATCTTTAAGCTAGGGTTAGTCAATGCAACCGCAACACAAGCATGTTGGTAGGTTTGCTCATTATGCATAACCCAACGGCCATATTCATTCTCGTGGCACAGCCCACCAGCAACTGGTAATGCGTAAGGTAAACTCTCAAAGGCGCTATAAATAGGATAGTCACGCCCTTCAACCTGATCGCACAAGCTGATAACCGTTTTGGTTTCTTCTGTAAGGTTTAATTGAGAAGCGAGATCTTGGCTATCTTGATTTGGGTTTCCGGTAAACGTCTGAACTGTAGACGTTAAATGGGTATCGTTAAATTCACTGACGACGACTAAGGTACATTCATGCTTCAGGCTGTTATCACAGATAACATAACGGGCGCTCTGACCGATTAACGTCGCATGCCCTATGCGATTGAGGGCTGCATTGGCAATTCGACGAGCGATATCAGAGGACTGAGCAGAGAAAATTTGAATAAGGTACTGTTTGCTGTCACACCACTCTCGCTGATCAAATTGAGACTTAAATAACTCCTCAGTATTTGCGAGAAATGTAAATGTTTGCATGCCAACCCTTGTTCGAAATCGAGTGAAATGAGAACCCGTACTACTATGAATCAAAATTCCGATCAAAAGTAGTCGCCAATTATCCTAGCCTAAACAGGCATTTAATTGTGACTAATGTAACAATTCAATATCATAAATGCGACACATTAAGCTTACTACGGCAATTAAGTTAATCGCATAAGTTCACTAAGTAGCTCTATTTCAACATCAGGCAGCACTGTTGCCTTCGGGGAATCATATAAATTGGAACCAGTATCATTAAACCAGCATGCTTGGAAACCATTTGTCTTAGCTCCATAGACATCGGTTTTAAGATGGTCACCAACATGGAGAATATTCTCAGCGTCACAATTTAGGTATTGCTGAGCTTTATCAAACATATCTGGGTAGGGTTTTGCTCTGCCGTCAGGACCGGCTTTAAGGATTAACTGGAAGTACTGCCCCAAGCCAATTTTATGTGGGTCGACATTGCCATTAGTAATCGCAACTAAAGGAATACATAGGCTCAGCTCAGTCATCACTCGATGCGTTTCTTGTGGCACATCGACTTGATTACGCAGCCACAAGGCATGTTCTATGCCTTCACGAGCCGCTTGTTCTGCTTGCTGCTGAGAATACCCCAGTTGTAACAAACCACGCTTAATCTGTGTTTCTCGCCACACGGTGACATCATGCTTTAACGCTGGGTTTTCAGAGGCGACTTGCTGTTTGATACCTTGCCACTCTTCTAACGAAAGAGAAGCAGACACAGGATGCTTTTGATAAAGCCACTGCGCCATCTCTTTCTCAACCTTCATGATCACAGGCCAGTTGTCGTACAAGGTATCATCCAAATCAAAGGTCATGGCTTTGATGGGCTTTAACCCTCGATAAATTCGCATAGTTAAACCTTTAATCTAATCTTTATTCTTCTTACGAGCTCTTGGATGAGCTTGGTCATAAGCTTGTGCTAAATGTTGGAAATCTAAGTGAGTGTACACTTGGGTTGTCGAGATGTTTTCATGCCCGAGCAACTCTTGAACCGCACGAAGGTTTTGGCTCGACTCCAGTACATGTGTTGCAAAGGAGTGACGCAGTTTATGCGGGCTGATGTGACTCGCGACAGATTGCTTCTTGCCCCACTCTTCCATGCGCTTTTGCACGCTGCGATGAGAGATACGAGTCCCTAACTTCGAGACAAACAGTGCAGGCTCACCCGGCGAAGCTAGTTCACCACGAACTTTGAGCCATTTATCAACCCATTCTTTCGCTAAACCAGAAAAAGGCGCTTTGCGTTCTTTGTCGCCTTTACCAATCACTCGGATTTCGCCTTGTCGACCCAAGACATCTTTAAGATTGATACCGACCAGCTCAGCCAAACGTAATCCAGCACCATACATCACTTCCATCATCGCTCGGTCACGAATTGACAGTGGGTCGTCCTCATTCACATCAAGCAACTGACCGACTTCATCAACATCGAGGTTTTTAGGCAAAGGACGTTGTTTACGAGGTGCTGAAACCCCTTTGGCTGGATTGGCGGTCATTTCGCCACGCAAGACAAGGAAATCAAAGAAGCTGCGCAGTGAAGATAAGCGAGTCGCAATACTGCTCGCTTTCATTCCTTCGCGCATGCCTTTACTTGCAAGTTGTCTTACCCACGCCGCATCGACTTGAGACCAATCCTTTAGTCCAAGAGTGACTAAATGAGCGGCCATGGTTTCAAGTTGTTGTTTGTAGTTACGTTGGGTGTGTAAGCTGAGTCCCTTCTCACTTCTAAGATATTCATAGAAGCGAGAAAGCGGCTTTTGAAGGCTATTAGGAAGAGGTATTTTGGGCTCTAGGCTCATTATTTATCTGCCAAGGTAAGGTGTCCGCCAAATGAGCGACAACAAGTGCTAAATGGCGTAAAAAGAGCGTGTCCATATGAGGCTGGAAGTGTCCGCCATCTTCACTAGAAAAAGCGAGTACACCCAGTGGAGATCGCTTAGCAAGGGGTAGCACTACATAAGAGCCTAGCTCTGGAACTGGATAATCACCAAACAAATCGTGTCTGTCTGCCTTTCTCAATCGCCCTAGATAAGCATCTTTGCCATTGAAATGGTTAAGTGAAAATTTCGAGTAACGCTCTTCATTCAGCTGATAAAAACCTAATTGTGAGAGAACTCGTACATGAGCCTTAAGCCCTAGTTCCAACGCTTTTTGTTCAACAGCCTTGATAACCTGAATGAAGTCACTGCATTTCAACACTTGAGTTTGCAGATCCATGAATTCATAGAAAGTTTTATCGTTATTCGCCGCTAGTGACATCAGGCCAGTGATCTCTTCTTCCAGCTCTTCGATTCTATGACGCTGACGTTTAAGCTGAATCTCAACCAGAGAAACAGCGCCCTGCTCAACATTATTAATAGCAAGGCGATCAACCAAATCTTTCCTGTTTTGAAAGAAATCTGGGTTATCTCGTAAATATTCCGCAACCACCTCTGCAGTCAGAGTGTCGCCTTCAACGTAAGACAAAACCTATCCTTTATTTTTTATAAATCTATTTGTTATATCGTTATTAGCAAGAAAGCTGACCATCAAACACATGCGTTGCTGGACCAGTCATCAACAGAGGTTTCCCAGGGCCTTGCCAGCTAATGTGTAAGTCACCACCAGGTAGACGAACCTTCACATTCTCAGCCAGTAAGCCTTGTGTTATACCAACAGCAACTGCACCACATGCGCCACTGCCACACGCCTGAGTTTCACCCGCACCACGTTCGTAGACGCGCAAGCGAACCTCTTCACGGTTAACCACTTGCATAAAGCCAGCATTAACACGCTCAGGAAAACGTTCGTGAGATTCAAGCAGCGGACCTAAGGTATCCACATCTGCTGTATCGACGTCATCAACTACGGTAACCACATGTGGGTTACCCATGCTAACAGCACCACAGAACAAGGTGTGTACATCCGTTCTTAGGATATACGTCTTTTCTGGCTGCTTCGCCTTAAATGGAATCTTGCCCGGTTCGAACTCAGGAATGCCCATGTTGACAGTGATTAAATCATTGTCTTCAATCTTAAGAACCATTTTCCCTTTCTTGGTGCTCACGTTGATGCTGTACTTATTCGTTAAGCCTTTCATGCGAACGAATCGAGCAAAACAACGTGCACCATTGCCACACTGCTCAACTTCACTGCCATCTGCATTAAATATGCGATAATGGAAGTCAGTTTCAGGATCATAGGGAGCTTCAACTACAAGTAGCTGGTCAAAACCCACACCAGTGTGACGATCCGCCAAACGACGGATCAAATCTGGAGAAAAGAAAATATTTTGAGTAATGCAGTCCACGACCATGAAATCATTGCCCAAACCATGCATTTTAGAAAAGTGGAAGTGCATAACGCTTAAAATTACTCCGGAAGAATGTTTTCAAGTTCCCACAGACTCGTAAGCTCTTCACGCTGACGAACCAAATGAGTTTTATCGCCATCAACCATCACTTCTGCCGCACGCGAACGAGTGTTGTAGTTAGATGACATAGCGAAGCCATAAGCACCTGCTGAACGAACAGCCAATAAATCGCCCTCTTCAAGAACAAGGTCACGATCTTTACCTAGGAAGTCACCCGTTTCACATATAGGGCCAACTAAATCGTAAGTCACAGCTTCACCCTGACGCGGGCTAACTGGAACAATATCTTGCCAAGCTTGGTAAAGTGCAGGGCGCATCAGGTCGTTCATTGCCGCATCGATAATGGCAAAGTTCTTATGCTCTGTTGGCTTAAGGAACTCGACTTTTGTTAATAATACACCAGCGTTAGCCGCAATCGCTCTTCCTGGCTCGAAAATCAGCTCTAGATCAGAATGATTGTCTAGGCGAGCCAACAAGGCTTTCGCGTAGTCAGAGGGCTGTGGTGGTAATTCATCACGATAAACCACCCCCAAACCTCCGCCAACATCAAGATGCTTGATGTTGATATCGTTAGCTCGTAGTTGATCGATCAACGCAAGCAAGCGATCAGTGGCATCGATGAAAGGTTCGATATCCGTTAACTGAGAGCCGATATGGCAATCAATACCATGGATAGACAAGTTATCGAGTGTTTTAGCAAACGCATAAACAGCAGGAGCACGATCGAAGGCGATACCAAACTTGTTATCACGCAGACCCGTAGAGATATAAGGGTGAGTATTGGCATCAACATCAGGGTTGATTCTCAGTGAAATCGGCGCTTTAACTCCAAGTTCACCGGCCACTTTATTCAGTCGCTCCAGTTCTGGCTCAGACTCTACGTTGAAACATTTAATGTTCAACTCAAGCGCTCGCTTCATTTCTGCGGCTGTTTTGCCGACACCAGAGAAAACAACTTTCGCCGGATCGCCACCTGCAGCAACCACACGCTCTAGCTCACCACCAGAAACGATGTCAAAACCAGAACCCAAACGAGCTAAGGTATTCAACACGCCTAGATTCGAGTTAGCTTTAACGGCGTAACACACCAAATGCGGGTGCTCACCTACCGATGAGTCAAATGCGTTCCAGTGACGTTCTAATGTGGCACGAGAATATACATACAGCGGTGTACCATATTGCTCTGCTAGTTGTGAAAGTGCGACGTCCTCAGCCCAAAGCTGGCCATCTTCCTGATAGTTGAAGTAATCCAAAGTTCTTATCCCTTATAAATAACGATTTCTGCGTGTTTCACTTATTGTGATTGTTCAGTCTGTTGAACTTCATCAGGATCATACAAAGGACCCGTTTGACCACAACCAGAAAGTCCAATAACGGACACCATAAACAAAGCGGTAATTAGTTTTTTCATTTTGCACATCGTGATTATTAACTCAATGCCCCCTATAATCGCACCACACTCAGGAAAAGCAATAGGATAGAAAGGATGAACGAGACTGAATTTCATAAGCTGGTCGATATACAGATGCAAAACATCGAAGAAGCGATCGATGAATCAGAGGCAGATATTGATTATGAAGTGACTGGTAACGTAATGACGTTGGAGTTTGAAAACCGCAGCCAAATTATCATCAATCGCCAAGAACCAATGCGTGAGATCTGGTTAGCGTCTAAATCTGGCGGCTTTCACTTCAAGCTAGTTGACGACAAGTGGACATGTTCAAAGACGGGCATGGCGTTGTTTGAGATGGTCAAAGAAGAGTGCGAAAAGCACGCAGATGAAGAGATTAATTGGGTCTAATCATTTGTAAGCAAAACTAAAAAGGAGTGAATCAATCACTCCTTTTTCAATATCAATCAGTCTTGGTAAGACTAGATATTGACTATCTTTGAGCTCCGAGAAGCTAAAGTCGCATCGTTACGATATGGCACCACATAAGAGTTACCTTCTTCAGGGTGAACAATTTGGTAGTACTGAGGTAGGTTAAAGTTAATCAACTTAGACGACACCTTCGACTCATCTTTTACTGAAGTGTAGAAAGAATTCACGCTTGCGATCATCTCATCTTTTTCACCGCTGTACTGGTGATACACCTCAACCTGATTCGACTCGTCCAATACATAAATATTGAAACCTTTGTCGGTATCCTCAAAGAAAAATTGAATTAAACCTTCACTCGCAAAACCATCAACCACTTCTGGTAGCTGATACTCTTGCTCTTTATCGAGCATCAGTAAAGGTGAGCCCTTCAGCTTATTCGTCGAGATACTACGATAGAAATCGACCGAGTTTTCCAACATCTGTACCGATACACCACGACGTTCAAAGAACAGACCAAACATTTTGTTTGCCAGGCGAATAGCCTTAAATCGGCGGCGTTTCTCTGGCTCAATCGGTTTTAATCGCAAGTCGATACACTCGGCAAGCAGTTGATACACCATATTACGCATCACACCGCGTAGGTTTTTGCTGTAACAGAACACATCGACCGACTCTGGCGGCAACGCATCCTGGTGCATTTTACCCAGTACCGTCTTCAGCGCGTCCAACATCGCGGTTTCGCCTTGGAAATGAAGTGTACGAACTTCATGCCAAGAGTTCCGATAAACCAGATCAACACTACCGACTAAGCTCTTACCTTCTTCACCAAAACTGAAAATATCGGCATTCTTAAGATCCACTTTTAATGCGCGACCACTTAATTCAGACGTCGGGTCATTTTCAAAGTTGATGAACATCGCCAGTTGGCTTATCTCACACGGGCTCGCCAGTGCCTGCATACTCGGACGACGCTTACGCAAAGAGAAGGTATTACGTAGATCGCTCACCATTTGATAAAATTTATCGATATCAATATGAGCATCTCGAACCACAGAGTGCAAACGCGTCGACTCTGTAATTAGGCCATTAAAGAACGACCAAGCAACCAATTTACTCAAGTACTCATGGTGTTCAAGTGAAGGCTGACCGAGAATGCGATGTGCAATCAAAGGCTGTTTGTACAAGTACCAACCTGCTTTATTTGACTGACCCTGACGAACTTCGATAAAGCTCAAATCTGGCTCATGGAGATCCGGGGATATTTGTGGATTCAGTAGCGTCACTTTGCCTGGTAACACCTCAAACGCAGCATAAAGCTTACGTGCCAAGATACTGATATCTTGCGGGCTGATAGCTGAAGTGATGTCGTTGCGACGTGCAAATTGAATCAGATTACGATAGCTCAGCATCAAGGCATCAAGCAGCGCATGGTGTACCACTTTAACCTGCTCAACCTTCCAGTTACGGCGGTTGTCGAGCTCAGCAATGGTTTCATGTCCCCAGTTCCAAGATTTAGTCATCTCGGTTAAGGCTTCACGACGCCATGCGACAGAACCAATACCCGCATCTCGTGACAACTTCTCGTGGGTTTTAAGATAGAAGCAGCGTCTCACCAAATCCAATCGAGTATGGTCGTTGATACGTTCTAGGTAGCGAGTGACCTTTTCAAGCATCAGATAGTAGCTATCCATGCCATACAGATCAGGTTCATCTGCGAAGAAACGACGCTTGGTGTCAATACTAAGAAGCTGGGTGTTTGGGTATTCCCATGAATAAGCTTCTAACAGGATCGCCTTCAACACCGATTTATACGGTGAGTCGATACTCTTATAGAGCTGCCATAGGTTTGAACCAAAGTACTCTTCAGCAGGAATACTGTTCAGCTTGCCGAAATCGATCCACTGCGAGCAATCAAGATAACCATCGTTACATAAACCTTGGACATACTCGTCGTAGCACTCCTCCATTTCTGGCGGGATGATTTGCCACAACAAACGCTGGCCAGCCAAACGAACGGCTGAGCGGTAGAACTCATCAAGCAGTAGTAAGTGCTGTGAAGAACCACAGTTATCACCGGTCATCTCTTCAGAATGATTCGAGCGGAAACGCTCTTCATCCATCAAAAAGAAGTTCGCTTCAACCCCTAAGGTTTCAGCCCAATCAGTAATAAGCAGGCATTTATTGGTCAGGCTATCGCGAGATGCGCCATCCATATCTGGAGATACACCCACCCAGATATCAAGATCACTTGAGGTACTTTGACCAATAGACGAAGTACTACCCATGGTGTACAAACCCAAGATTGCTGGTTCAGCGGCCTCGGTAAGTTTTCCGCCCAGAGTTAATTCAGTATCAGAGACAAATTGCTTTTGGAATTCATTGGGCGTGAAGCTACGAATTCCAAAAGGAACTTGTTGGTCATAATAACCAGGCATCATCGGGTGATTGAAGTGAAGCAGCGCGGGGATAAGGTTAAAAACTCGCTGGCCCTGCACATTCATCAACGCCAACGCACGATCAATGCGCTGCTGATTTAGATTGTCTAATCGTTGAATCAAAGTTTGAGTGTAAGCCTGCAAGGTAAGTCCTTGGTTTGAGATTAAGTGTACTTCTGTTTAGTTACTGAACGAAAGCAGCAACAAAACGTGATCAATTTAACACTTTTACCCTTATCGGTAAAGCAAAGGACGCCGTCATACTTACGAATCCCTTGATGACTGAAAGTAAAACTCGCGGCGCCGTAGTGTCCTCTTTATTGACTATTTCTAATAATAGCCCATGTTTCAAATGAGATACCAATCACACTATTTTGGTGAACTCATGAAATTCCCTCTGCTATCAAAGTATCGAATGATCAAACAGTAAGAATTTTCGCCTCACAATGGTAGGATTAGCCTATTACAGAATCTATATCGGAAACACCATGACAAATTCAGCACCAATCCGTATCGCGACCAGAAAAAGCCCTCTTGCCCTTTGGCAGGCATACTTTGTAAGGGATGCACTGCAAGCTGCTCACCCTGGTTTAGAGGTTGAGTTGGTAACTATGGTGACCAAAGGTGACATCATCCTAGACACGCCACTTGCTAAAGTAGGCGGTAAAGGGCTATTCGTTAAAGAACTTGAAGTAGCAATGCTAGAAGGTCGTGCTGATCTAGCGGTTCACTCAATGAAAGACGTACCGGTCGACTTCCCTGAAGGTCTAGGTCTAGTAACTATTTGTGAGCGCGAAGATCCTCGTGATGCTTTCGTATCAAATACTTACAACAACATCGATGAGTTACCACAAGGTGCAGTTGTAGGTACATGCAGCCTGCGTCGTCAATGTCAGTTGCTAGAATACCGCCCAGATCTCATCATCAAAGAACTGCGTGGCAACGTTGGTACTCGTCTAGGTAAACTCGATGATGGTCAATACGATGCTATCGTGTTGGCAGCAGCTGGCCTTAAGCGATTAGAGCTAGAAGAGCGTATCCGTAGCTTTATCGAACCTGAACAGTCTCTACCTGCTGTAGGGCAAGGCGCTGTTGGTATTGAGTGTCGTCTAGATGATGAACGTCTAATCAAGCTTCTTGAGCCACTGAACCACAAAGACACAGCCGATCGTGTGCTATGCGAACGTGCAATGAACCTAACTCTAGAAGGTGGTTGTCAGGTTCCTATCGGTAGCTACTCATTATTAGATGGCGATAATATCTGGCTACGTGCATTAGTAGGCGAACCAGATGGTTCTAAAATGGTTCGTGGTGAGATCTCTGGCCTTCGCAAAGATGCAGAAGCACTTGGCGTTACTCTGGCAAATCAATTGCTGGATGATGGCGCGAGAGAAATCTTAACCAAGCTATACGCAGACCAAGAATAACTATGACAGTGTTGGTGACTCGTCCCGGTTCAGAGGGACAATCGCTTTGCCAACAACTAGCGGATGAAGGGATTCAAGCAATCCATCATCCGCTTATTCGTATCGTTGATAATCCACACTCATCGGATTTAAGCACCCAGCTTAATAACAGCGATATCATTATTGCAGTCAGTCACCACGCCGTGACCGCTGCCCAAAACATCCTTTCGAAAACTTCATCTATTTGGCCAACTTCGCCGCTTTATCTTGGCGTTGGTCAAAAAACTGCGCACGTTTTAAGCAAAGTTAGTAAACAAAAAGTAAACTATCCCAAAGTGAGTGATAGTGAACATCTTCTCAAACTTACTGAACTTAATGGCGTAGATAATAAATCCATTTTGATACTGCGTGGAAATGGTGGGCGTGAGCTCATTAGAGATTCTCTACTCAATCGAGGTGCACAAGTCTCTTATTGTGAGACCTACCGTAGAGAATATATTCCTATTAGCGACCACAATACCTATCAAACATGGATAAACAACAAAACGTCCAAAGTTGTCATCACTAGTCAGGAACAATTGGAGTATCTCTGCTCAATTACCCCTGATGAGTATTTGGCTTGGCTTTCAACAAGACATTTATTTGTCCCAAGCCAGCGCATAGTAGAACGAGCACAACAACTCGGCTTCTCAAACGTGACCAATACTCACAGTGCTACGAACCAAATATTACTGGCTGCTCTCCGGCCCTAGCTAGAACAGGAAATAAGCATGACAAGCGAAAAAAATAATGAGCATATTGAACCTGAAAAGAAACAAGACACTCAGCCAGTAGTTGTTGAAAACGAAAAAGCTGACTCTACAGAGACAAAACAGCCTGAACATAAAGAGCAAATAGAGAAAGCGGAAAAGCAAGGTAAGCGCGGTGTCAAACTAGGCGCTATTGCGATCGCTATTTCTATTATTTTTAGCGGCGGCATCGCATTTCAAATGCAGCAAAAGAGCGCTGAGTACTCGGCTCAAATAGCCGCTCTTCAAGCACAACTTCAAAATACTCAATCTGCAGTAAATAAAGACCTACAAACCATCAAGCAAGAGACCATCCAAGAAGCATCACATGCGGTGGAGAAAACTCAAGTCGTGCAATCTCAGCAACAGAAGAGCATTCAAAGCCTACAGCTAGCGGTTGCTGATGTTAAAGGTCGCCGTCCAAATGACTGGTTGCTTGCTGAAGCTGATTACCTTGTGAAACTTGCTGGTCGTAAACTGTTCCTAGAACATGATGCCGTTAGTGCCACCAAACTAATGGAAAGCGCAGATCAACGTATCGCCGCACTGAATGACCCAAGCTTGGTCTCTCTTCGTCAATCAATGACCAATGACATTACTAAGCTTCGCACTATCCCTCTAATCGACCGTGATGGCTTAGTTCTTCGTATCACAAGCCTACAACAACAAGTCGATACTCTACCGCTTGCCAATGCGATTCTTCCAGAAGCTGCGGTTGTTGAGAAAAAAGCCGTATCGCAAGATATCAATGATTGGCAGAACAACCTGATGACGTCGATGAAAGATTTTTCAGAAAACTTCATCACATTCCGCAGTCGTGATGGTGAAGTTATTCCTCTACTCTCTCCTGAACAACACTTTTACCTGCGTGAGAATATCAAGGGCAAACTAGAGACCGCAATTCGCGCAGTCTACAAAGAGCAAGGCGAAGTCTATAGCGCAGCTCTTAAGACAGCTAACGAGTGGTCGAAGTCGTACCTAAACCAAGATAACAACTCAGTAATCGAGTTTGAAAAGGCGATTAAGCAGCTGAGCGAGCAGAATATTTCTGTGAAATACCCTGTAAAACTTGAGTCTCAAAATGAGTTGTCAGATGTTATACGTGAGCGCCTACGTCGTGAAGTCACTGTTATGACCACGGAGGAAAAATAATGATTCGTTGGATTTTTCTTTTTCTCGTTCTCGGAGCTGGGTTAATTGTTGGTACTCAGTTCTCTGGTCAACAAGGCTACGTTCTGATCTCAATTGCGAATAAGACCATTGAGATGAGCGTGACAACACTGGTTATCTTTGTCATTGCTCTTCTAGCGGCTCTATTCGGCTTAGAGTACCTATTTAAAAAGCTTATGTACGCAAGCTCGACAACTTGGAATTGGTTCAGTGTTCGTAAGCTGAAGCGCTCTCGTCGTTATACCAATGAAGGCATCATCAAGCTGCTTGAAGGTGACTGGAAAGGCGCTGAGAAGAAAGTAACTCGCTGGGCTAATCATCACGACATGCCTCTACTTTGTTATTTAGTCGCTTCTCAAGCGGCACACGAGCAAGGTAATACAAGTGAGCGTGATAAGTACATCGAGCTTGCTAGCCAACAGGACGACTCTCTACTGGCGGTAGAGCTAACTAAAGCTAAACAGCAAATCAGCGAGTCAAACTACGAAGCTGCATTCGATACACTTTCTACCCTAAAAGGCACATACCCTAATAACACTGCTGTGCTTGGCCTGTTAAAAGCCACTTACTTGCAACTGAAGTTATGGCAGCCTTTGCTAGAGTTAACGCCTAAATTAGTTAAGAACAAGCTTCTAACAGCTGATGAACAACGTGAATTAGAACAGAAAGCACAATGTGGATTACTTCATGATGTAGCTCAACAACAAGGTAGCGAAGGTTTAATCAGCCATTGGAACAAGCTTTCAAGAAAGCAGAAACAAAGCTCTCACCTTGTTTCCTGCTTTGTGAAGCAACTGATCGCTCGTAAAGCTGACTCAGAAGCCTTCACAGTGATCAAAGAGAACATTGCAAAGAATGGTTCAAATGAGCTCTACATGTTGCTTCCAGAGCTGAACTTAGCCGATCACCACCCAGTAGTGGTCATGCTAGAACGTTCAATCAGTAAAGACAGTGGTAATGCCGAAGCACACAGCGCTCTGGCTCAGTTCTACCTAAGAGAGCAGAAGTGGGCGGAAGCACAAAACCACTTCGAAAAAGCCCTAGCACTTCGTTCAAATGTCTCAGATTACGGATACCTATCTGACGCACTAGAGAAGCAAAACTTAACGAAAGCAGCTCACGAGGTTTCTCGTAAAGCGCTCGCTCTCGTTCAACCAGCGTAATTCAAAACGACTCAAACTAAGCCGATGTCTAGCATCGGCTTTTTTGTATCTGTTATTTACCCCTAGATAACTTCTACAACACATCTCATCGAACCCTACGCGTCCAACGCTACGCCACCAAACTAACTATTAAATTACGCAATGGAGCCTCTCAAACACACAGAGAACTACTTTAATTGTGTCTGTATGTAGTTTTGCGATTTTTATAAACAAGCCCTAAGAAGAGGCTCGAGAGGAATCATAAAGAAAAGTGACGCCTCTAAGCTGAAGAGTAAAAGGAGCTCACTTTGAGAGAAGACATTTAAAGATATTCACCAACAGACCGAAAGCCACGTTAAATCACGCTGAATTAGCAATTAAATGGCCATCAATATTCCAACTATAAAACGCTAAAGCCGGGGCTTCACGTAACTGCTTAATAGGTTCATCTATTAAGCAGTAGAGATATAGCAAGAGTTGCCGAACCAGCAAAACCTTGTGACTAGAGACGAGACATCTTTATCAACCAGTTCAAATTAGTAAGAAGTAAACCTCACTAAGACATTCTCTAAAGGTTAACCATTGAATCGATAGCCACAAATATCAACTAACGTAATCAAGCGCTTCTAGAAAGAGCAGGACTTTTATAATAAGTGTTGGAATATCAGAGCTCGAGCTCAACGGACAACGCTTCTACAAAACTCGAAGTTGAATAATAAGATTCATATGCCGGAAACGACGAAAGCCTAGTCGTCAGACTAGGCTTTCTAATATGTGCAGGAATAGCGTGAAGTGTAGGGTCTCGATGCCTTTACAGCACTCATACAATCTACAAGCAAAACTCTTTTCTTCAAATATAAAAAAGCCCTGCTATTTCTAGCAGGGCTTTTCTAATAAGTGGCGGAGTGGACG
>NZ_JBFRKT010000039.1:0-19124 GCF_041469545.1 Vibrio sp. 10N.286.49.C3 | reverse complement strand
AATTACGCAACAAAGCCACTTTAAGGTTGTCAGTACAGGAAATATTTTCCTTTCATAAAGATCATTTCTACGCTGAATTGAACTTAATATAGCCTTTAAGTTACCTTCCAGTTGAGTGTAATAAACAGTATTAAAGGCTTGCTGACTTTCTTCAACCTCAGTACCAACAGTATGCTTGTCTGTCATCTTTCTGGAAAGAAAATAAAAACGTCCGAAATCTGCGCTTTTAAAGTCAGTAACTGGAACTATATATGGCGTAAATAACCCTCGACAAAACCAGTCAATATGATTGTTTCGATTAGAATGACCAATTAGGTTTCGAAGAAGATAGTAACGTTCACATACGATCTGTAGCAAATCTACGTATGCTAAATATTCATCTCTCGCTCTTTTCTTCTTTTCATTTACGTCCATATTATTGAAAGCTGCCATTGCTGTGAGCAAAGCGATCAAGCTAGTGCCTGCAAATGATAGAAGAAACTTACCAAGCTCTACATCGTTTAAGAGCAGGCATAAACTGAAAATAAACAGCCCATTCCAAGGAACAAACCATAGCCAAAAATTCTGACTCAATAAGTTTCGATATTTCAATTAACTACTCTCACACTTGAATGACGTGCAGATCGCACAACTTACTTATATAGAGGCTCGGGCTTGTTCACACTTGGGATTTAACGTTGGCTACGCAACGCTTAATCCTTATTTGTTAGCCAGATATTATGGGACTCTGAACGCCGTAGCTCCTAACTGGTCCATACTCTTAGCTGGAATTTGCGTAAGTTTGTTTGGAAACTCACTGCCCATGCCACCTTGCTTGTCAGCTAACAAATAAACTGCGATATATGCGCTTTCTTTGGAGCGTGGCGGCACCTTTGGCATTGTGAAGTCTCCATTTGAATTTAATAGAGCGTAAGTTTTATTTAGTCCAAAATAACTATATTCATACTCCCCTGTTTCTTCATTCATAATGTAGAGAGCTACGGTATAGTCATTAGGATCCGCCGTTTCATCAAATTTAATATTGCCTTTCAAGAAAAGAATTTCCCCTTTCTTTTCGAACTTCAAAGAATTCAATTGTGCGTTGACTAAACTTGGCTTAGGTGGAAGCAGATAACGACTACCTGAAACATTACCAAATAGGTTTGTCAAATTAGGGAAGAAATTTATTGTCAACGTAACAAAAAGTAATGTGCCTGCTAACGACAAAATGCCACTCAGGTAGCGTTTATTCTTGATACGGTGAATAGACTGTTTTATTAGCCCAGTAAAACCGAAAGCGAACAATGAAATGAATAAAAAGTAGAAGAATACAGCCCATAAAAAGTCTGAAAGTTCAAACCCCTTTCCGGTCAACTCACCCAGCAAAGGTCCGGCAACTAACGTACCGACCGAAACACCGAGTATCGTTGCAAAATCTGAAATGATAGAAATAACTTTAAGAGGTGTAGCTTTTTTGAGTTCTTCGATAGTCTGAGTAAGCATTGATAGTAGAAGCTAATGTCTGATAACGCTAATAATACCATAGACACATTTGTTCCGTGGACTTTGTACGGCTAACGTTTTATCGACGTTTTTTTTCCGTATTTATATGCAATCAATGGTAACGCTAATTATACTCACGTTCAATCTAATGCCCGTATTGCTTAGAGACTAGGATGTGAACTTCAGAAATTGCCGAAAGTTTCCGTATAACTTCTTCGGCTTCGGAGCAATGCGATTTCCAGCCTGCTTACACTCCAAATGAGCATGGTCTTATCTTCTTTCATCGGATTAGATTTGGTAGGGGAAACGCACATGAACAGTATGTGAATGAGTATTTCCTCTGGCTTATAATGGGGCATAAATGAGCTACAGCTTCCCCTAAATTAACAATTCAGAGATAACTAAAGGTATGGAAAGTCGCTTGACGTAGCGTCCAGTATTGAAGGTGCCGAGCACTGACAAGTATACGTACCTTCATGACAATATGCTTTTTTCAAATATTAAAAATCATGCTCTCTAATGCCTCTCAATAAAAAAGCCCAAATAAAGGATTGGGCTCAATTCAATAATCATGAAGCCATTGTCATGGTGGTTATATTCCGATTAATTTCCCCAGATTTGGCTTACAAACTCTGGATGGTCAATAAACGGATTACGATTCCCTTGAAAATCATGTACTGCCTTATTTCGGTCGATTTCTTTTTGGCTTACTGGATCTTCAGAATGCCAACGCTTTAGCATAGTAAGTAGCCAAGGTTCAAAAACGGTTGTATTGGTTCCATCCAGAACGGCATCAGAGCTTGTAGAGTTCCCTTCCCAATTAGCGATTTCATTTTCATAACGTGTTGCCATGTAGAAATATGCTCTTGCGAAATCACCTTTAAACTCATCAATTGGCTCAAACACCGTACCCACATAACCAAGAGAGTTCGCTGCGCTGCCTAACTTAGAACCATTGCTTGATGTGTATGTCGCGCTACTCACCTCACCAAATGGCCAATTACTACGTTTCGAGTTAACGTAGCCGTCAGTGGCAAATAAATGGTGACCGTCAGAGTTCATTGGCTCGACTTTCCCTCCAAACCAGCTTTTCGGGAATGAGTGCTCACGGTTGTAGCAATCACCTTCTTTGCTGTATTGACCACATTGATCGGCCACCTTAGTAAATTGGATTGAATCAGAGCCTGAAGGTTTCTCCGAATACATATCGAGAATCGACCCATCAGTGTCATAGTATGCGTCTAGGTCAGCCTCAGACACCAACGTCCAAATAGCGGTGTAACCCTGACTGCTATGATTATCAATAATTTGATATAAGGCCGTTTTTAACGCAAAGCCCACTTTGCCTTCAGCGTCTTTATAATACTCACCTAAAACTGGTGGTTCAGTTGGTGGTGTAGTTGAACCACCAATTGTAAATTCTGTACTCTGACTTGCTTGGAAATCACCACCAGATGCCACAACGGTTCCGTTTACCGATAAACTGTATGAACCATTCCCCACACTGCAGCACATTCCATCTCCATAAGAGTCTAAGACTTCTAGGATGTAGCTACCATCCGCTAAACACATTTCCACTTCATTGATGGTGTTATTTTGATAGTCTGAACCAGAATAAAGAGTTTGAGAAACTGAGTTTTTGAGAGACCAACTGGTTTCAGAACCATAGTTATCCGTCACTAGCGTGAGTGCGGCACTTGTGTCATTGCAGCTTTGTGGGGGTGGAGTCTCCGTCGGCTGAAAGTTATCTAAATACACCACTTCCGAACCATCAAAACCTGCATCATCATAAAATCGTACGCCCACAACGATATCTTTAGTGCTCGTAGCGCTGTACGAGTGAGTCAATGCTTGCCACTGATTCGTTAAACCATTATTCGAGTAGCCTAAATAGCCATCAACAAAAAGGCGAGCTTTCACGTTGCCTTCCGTATGGTAAACATCGACAGAGAAATCATAAGTTTTCCCTTGTTCAACACTTATCGTTTGCAGAAAATCGGTATTACTTTGAGTGCCTGTATTCACTGTTACTTGCGCAGAGAAACTGCCGTTATTTACAGGATCGGTAGAGAGCGAAAGTGCAATGCCGGAGTCAATCACACTCCATCCAGATGGTACGTTTCCTTCCCAGCTTTCGAAACTTCCATTTTGCATTTGCGCATGCGCACTCGCTGAACAAAGTAATGCAACGCCACTTAGTGTTATTATTCTATTTATCATGTAACCTTCTGTTTAATTAGATAAAAAGCTAACTAAGCTTAGAAAGTATTCAAAAGATGAATAGAGATATACATCACATTTGTAAATGTAAACACTATCAGCTTTATTAATATATGTGATGTAAAGCAATGCAACGTCGACCAGTTAAATAAACGAATAAAAAGCTGAGCAGATTATCTGACTCAGCCTTTTTACTGTTTAGAACTAGATCATTTATCGCCAGTGAGCATATCGAAGAAGATTTGTCTCGACTTTGGTGTGTTGTCTCTGTGGGTTTCGTACTTTATGTGTGTCTCTGCATCGGCAGATTGAGACAATTTGATACTCCAAAGTGCTTTCATTTGATTCGGTACAATTGAGTATCGGACATCGATAATACGCAACTCGTCCGTTGGGTCCTGAGCAATATAACCATTAGAGAACCAGCGGAAGCGTTCAATATCTTTTGCTTGTTGTGAATTAGGGGCAAGCCACGGGAAATCCTGACTCACGTTCAGCTTAGCGACCGACTCTCCTGGATATACGTTTACCGATGTACCAACCCGCACTGCGTCTACATGATAATGAGCCTCTGTTTCGTACACCACTTTCCAAACTAAGATATTCGCAAAGCTTGGTTTTGCCTCTAATCGAAGCGGCGTGTGTTGTCTTTCTTGCGCTAATTGCCACCCAACCGCCTCTGCCCTGTCCCGCTGAATCATCCCTAATGTTGGATAGATTAGAGCCCAAGCAAATGCGACACGCGCTAGCCAAGGCGCTCGTTTCAACGTTGCAAACACAAGTAAAATTAAGATGGGAAGCGTATAAACAGGATCGATGATTGATATGGTATTCCAAGCAAAACGCGCGTTGGTGAAAGGCCAAAGTAACTGCGTGCCATAAGTGGTACAAGCGTCTAACAGTGCATGAGTGCCATAACCCAGAGCACAAAACAGCCAGCTTTGTTTGAAAGAAAGCCCACGCCTTTTTGCAATCAGGTGATGCAGAACCAAAGCACAGATCAAACTGCCAATGGGGATAAAAAAGAGTGAATGGGTAAATTGTCGATGAAACTCCAAAGCCAACAAAGGGTCACTCTGAGACTTAATCAGTGCATCTAAATCTGGAGCCAACCCGGAGAGTAAACCTAATACCCCAGCAACAACCAAATGTTGTTTTTTGCTGGCCGATTGTGACAAAGAAGCGCCTAACACGCCCTGCGTTAAAGGATCCATAAACCACTCATTGATAGCATTCCATTGAATCAAACAAGATACATTTAGCTGTAGCAGTGAATTGTTCATAACTAAACGGTTTTATCAATATACTCATGCACATAGCTGTATAAGCATAGACCGATAAACAAAAAAAGAGCAGTTATGAAACTGCCCTTTTCTAATTATTGGTGGTTGATCAATTTATTCGTTTTTGTTCTATATATCCACACTGAACGATCTTTAATTAACGCGCTACCATGCTTACTGCGATAACAACCAACAGTACTGAGAAGATTTTCTTAATCGTCGGAACCGGTAAATGGTTGGTGGCTTTTGCGCCCAACGGAGCCGTAAACCATGAAGTGCACACAATACCCAGCAGCGCAGGCAGATAAACAAAACCAGCAAAACCATCAGATAGAGCAAAGTGGCTGCTGCCCGAACTGATGTAACCTATCGAGCCAAACAACGCGATCACAATGCCACAAGCCGACGCGCAGCCAATGGCCTTTTTCATATCAACAGAGAAGAACGTTAATAGCGGAACCAGCAATGCACCGCCACCAATGCCTATCATGGCAGACAAGCCACCCGTAATGGTTGTCAGCACCGTTAGCACGCCCTTGTTTGGCAGTTTTCGTTCCTTAGGTGCATCATTTTTACTGCTTAAGAACATCTTGATCGCAATAAGAACCACACTAACGGCAAACACAATACGAACGACTTTTTCCGGCAACAGAGCTGCCATAAAACCACTAACCAATGCACCCAGAGCAACACCGAGCATGATCCAAGGCGCCAGATCCCAAGGCACGTTCCCATTCTTGTGGTGAGCAAGTGCAGAAGAAGTTGAGGTGAACAGTATCGATGCCAACGAAGTAGCGATGGCCGCAACAACCACTTGATCCGCAGGTAGAATCTCTAAGTGAAGTAAAATGCTGCTTAGCACCGGAACAATGATCAGCCCTCCGCCAATCCCCAAAAGCCCGGCTAGAAACCCAACACCACTGCCCAGTAACGCACAGTAGAAAATCAACAACAGCAATTCACTCATTTCATCCATCTCTTAATTAAATTAATTGTCTTAAATAACACACTATTAATGTGGTTATATTTCCATCAAGCTAATTAATATAACTGACACCGACTTAAATATTCAAACAGAATAGATCATGAATATTCCTCATGTTGAATGTGAAGTAATACCATTGTTAATGGTCAACCTATCCACGTATAAAAACCTTAAGCGATAAACTTTATACGACATTAATTCTACTAAGCATTAATTTCAGACAACATAGCCTTCGATTCTTAATCCGGTCACAAGCAAAAAAATAAAAGCCGTTTTAATACTAAAGACCGAGAGAATCAGAAAACAAATTGGGATACCAAATCAGCATGAATAAAGAATTTAATTTTACGATTAAGAGCATTAGCCTCGACGAGAACTACCAGCCTGCAGACAGCACGCGTATCACAACCAACTTTGCTAACTTGGCTAGAGGCGACAGCCGCCAAGCGAACTTGCGTAATGCGCTACAAATGATCGATAACAGTTTCAACGCGTTAGCACACTGGGACAATCCTAAGGGTGACCGCTACTCTGTTGAACTTGAAATCATTTCTGTTGATATGGACATTGAAAGCAACGGTGAAGCATTCCCTTCAATTGAAGTGCTGAAAACCAATATTCTGGACCGTAAAACCAACGAGCGTATTGAAGGCATTATCGGAAATAACTTCTCTTCTTATGTTCGAGATTATGACTTTAGCGTACGTCTATTGGATCATAATAAAGGCCAAGATAAATTCAGCATTCCAGAAGATTTTGGTGATTTACACGGCAAGCTTTTTAAATATTTCGTTAACTCTGACGCTTACAAAAAGAACTTTAATAAGCCACCTGTTATTTGCTTAAGCGTGTCAGATAATAAAACCTATTACCGCACTGAAAACCAACACCCAGTATTAGGTTTTGAATACCAGCCGAATGAGTCTTCTTTAACTGAGCAATATTTTAAGAAGATGGGCTTACAGGTTCGTTATTTCATGCCGCCAAACAGTGTTGCACCTTTGGCCTTCTATTTCTTTGGTGATCTGCTGAACGATTACTCTAACCTCGAGCTTATCAGCACCATCAGCACAATGGGTACGTTCCAGAAAATCTACCGACCTGAGATTTACAACGCGAACGCGGTTGCGGGCAACTGTTACCAACCAAACTTGAAAAACTTGGATCACTCGCTGACTCAAATCGTGTACGACCGTGAAGAACGAAGCCAGCTAGCGGTTGAACAAGGTAAATTCGCAGAAGAGAATTTCATTAAGCCATACCAATCAGTTCTAGAGAACTGGTCGGCAAATTACGCACTTTAATCGTCTATTGCGCTCTCAAACCACCCAAGGATAGGCAGTATTATTATGAAAACACTATTACCGACTTCAACAGCGGGCAGCTTGCCGAAACCGTCTTGGCTTGCACAACCAGAGACGCTTTGGTCGCCATGGAAACTTCAAGGCGCTGAACTCACAGATGGCAAACAAGATGCGCTGCGTGTCTCTCTGCACGAGCAGCAGCAAGCAGGCATTGATATTGTGAGTGACGGTGAGCAAACACGTCAGCACTTTGTAACGACCTTCATTGAACACTTGAATGGCGTTGATTTTGAAAAGCGTGAAACCGTTAAAATCCGCGACCGTTACGATGCAAGTGTCCCTACAGTCGTTGGCCCTGTTTCTCGTCAGAAATCCGTGTTTGTCGAAGATGCGAAATTCTTACGTCAACAAACCGATCAACCGATCAAATGGGCTCTGCCGGGGCCTATGACCATGATTGATACACTTTACGATGCGCATTACCAAAGCCGTGAAAAACTGGCGTGGGAATTTGCGAAGATCCTCAACGAAGAAGCGAAAGAGTTAGAGGCTGCAGGCGTTGATATTATTCAGTTCGATGAACCTGCGTTTAACGTGTTTTTTGATGAAGTGAATGATTGGGGCATCGCGTGCTTAGAAAGAGCCATTGAAGGGCTTAAGTGCGAAACAGCAGTGCATATTTGTTATGGCTACGGGATCAAAGCGAATACGGATTGGAAAAAGACACTAGGCACCGAGTGGCGCCAATACGAAGAAGTATTTCCTAAGCTGCAGCAATCGAATATCGATATTATCTCTTTAGAGTGTCACAACTCTCATGTACCTCTTGAGCTACTTGAACTCGTGCGAGGCAAGAAAGTGATGGTCGGTGCGATTGATGTGGCTACCGACTCGATTGAAACACCAGAAGAAGTGGCTAACACTCTACGAGAAACACTTAAGTATGTTGATGCCGATAAGCTCTACCCTTGCACCAACTGTGGCATGGCTCCCCTGCCTCGCGAAATTGCCTCAGCGAAGCTTAATGCGCTAAGTGCTGGCGCAGAGATCGTTCGTAAAGAGCTTTCAGCGTAACGCTTTCCTAAAGAACAGAAGCTATACCCTGAAGCCTAAGTATCACATCGATGCTTAGGCTTCCGTACTCTTCTCAACTTCCACTCTCTATTTATCTATTTATCTATTTATTTATCTAAGAAAGTAGCCATCTTCTTCAGAGTGATTAGCGCCTTATCAAGCTCGTCTCTTTCAATGCTTTCAGCGCCACTTTCAGCCCATACTTCCTGTTTTTTATCTAACAGCGAATACGCTTCCTTGCCCTTTTCAGTCATGTTAACCAACTTTGCTTTTTTGTGATTCGGGTTATCAAGCCAAGTTAGCAGGCCATCTTTCACCATGATGTCGGTAACACGCTGAGTCGCTTGTCGGCTTTGCCCCATAATACGAGAAATTTGAGAAACGGTGACCAGATCATCGGACTTTTCGATCGCACCCATCACCTTCCATCTGGCACTGCTTAACCCTAACTCTTCGGTTAATTTGTCACCCTCAGCATTCAATAGACCACTGACCTTAAAGATCTCTAGTGCGATCTTTGTGAAAACTTCTCCATTCGTATCCATAATACTCACTTTGACAACATGCTGTCATTAAATTAGACTTAAGCCAAATTGACAACATGTTACCAAATTAAAGGCGCAAATGATATGAAACCAATAATCCACAAAACAGCGGCATTAACAGCAACACTGTGTGTCGCGACATTCTTTACCAGCACATTGCTTGTAGAACTGTTTGGTACTTTGGAATCAGTGAAGCTAGTCAAGTCGATGATCGTTTTTCCGGGCTTGTTTATTCTTGTCCCAGCCATTGCGATCACTGGTGCGACCGGTGCAGCTATGGCAAAACAACGTAAAGGGAAAATAGTTGAGCGTAAGAGTAAACGCATGCCAATTATCGCGTTCAACGGGATCGTTATTTTGATTCCGGCCGCTTACTTTTTAAACCAGTGGGCAAGTTTAGGAGAGTTCGACTCAGTGTTTTATAGCGTTCAGGTTTTAGAACTGATAGCAGGCGCGACCAACCTAACAATGATGTCTTTGAATATCATGGACGGCAGAAAGTTTCGTCCTAAGAAGGCAACACAAGGCTAAGCTCATCGTGTTTAAGCAAACAGATGAGCTTTATACGCGGCTGTTACCAGGTTTTATCTAAGTCTTGAGCATATAAAGAGATCGCTCGTTGGTGCTCTTTGATCGCTTCGCTATTCGTCGTGGAAACTAAAAGCTCAAGTAACAGCGATGTCGCCTCTTTATGGCGACCTAAATTGTACAAGCACATTGCGTAGAAAGGTTTCACTTCTATCGAATCAGGATACTCAGCCATAGTCTGTTCGAAATAGCTTAAAGCCTCTGCATAGAGCCCAAGGCTTCTATAAGTACTCGCCAAGCCGAACAATGCATCAAAACGCTCTACTGAAGAAAGCACGCCAGACAGAGACAGCACATAGTGATCAATCGCCTGTTGCTCTTTGCCTTGGTTGTCGTAAGACCACGCAATCTGTAAATGAGCTTTCGCCGCATAGTTTTCATCAGTGAGTAGCGTTGCCAGTAAGTCACGCGAGGCTTGATACTTCTCTTCTTTTCGCAGTTCGATTGCTTGTTTGATAATGGTGTCCATAACTCTCCCTGACGCTTAAGCGCTGTACTATGCGTTCATTTCCTCGAACATCTGTTTATAAGACTGAGTTTGCAGTGCCGATTGAGTCAGCCCGAACTTACTGGCTAACAACTCAAGCTCACTTTTATACACAGACAACTTAGACTCATCGTCCGTCATGATTGCAAATTCGGCAAAATCACCAATACCCACAAGAGAGTCGACCGTGATATGGAACTCTCCAACAAAATAGATACTGCGAGTTTTCTGCGCTTTAAGAATCACTTCGTACCCCAAGTTCTCTAGCATACTCTTAGCATTCGACGCATCAGTGATGTTTGTCGCTTCGCATCGATCAGACTCAGGGCCTTTTACGATCCATAGTTTGATACCCGACGGCTCCATAGTACGAATACACAAGCTTTTGTTCTGAGCCTGTAAACTTCTATCAGAGCTATCAAAATACCAATCACATTCCTGATTGTCTTGCAGCATTACTTCATGAGCAATTAGGTTCAAAGTTTTCAAGAACTCAGACTTAGAGCTAAGTCGATACTTCAGCTCAACCTCATATTTGCCTTTGAAATGATCGTTAGTCATAGGTTAGCTCAATGCAAAAAAGGCGATACTAGCATACCAACCGAATCCGAAATACAAACTGGCGCACAACACAAACGAAAGCCGTGAAACTATGTTCGACACGCTAACATACGGGTCCATTCTTCTTTGTTCATTGCGCCTTTAGAAAGGTAAATATTGTGTTTCTGCATTGCACCTTTCGTGTATGAAAGTTTGATGAATGAGCCGATCCCAAAAGGAAGAATATTTCCCTGTAACTTGATATCGCAAGCGTGACCATCGAAACAAACATGGTTGTTCGATATTTCAAAAGAGCGATTGCGGAACTGCCACCATAACGTGACGACTTTTAGTACCGCAACAGCACTGAACATCAACCCAATAGTAGGTACTGATTGAGGGTTATCACCAAATAGCCAATAAATAGACACTAATAAGAACGCAGCAAGTACGAACTCAAGCAGTGTATATTTAACAAAATTTAATCGGATACGGTTATCCATGACACCCTCTCAATGATGATCCTAAAATCAGTTCCATTTCAACGAGCCCTTTCACTTCAGACAACTTAGTAAAACCTTTTGCTTGATAAAGCTTAATCGCGGGATTCTCACGGAACACTCGTAAATGACCTTATTGCTCACTTACCTAGATATATCCAACCCTACTAGCTCGCTTGGAAACAGTTAAACGCGAGTTAAAGTCTACTCAGAATGCTGCTTATAAAACTGACTTCAGCGCCTGTAAGTAACCATATAAAACCACAAATATTTAGTATGATGGTAACCCATAGAACAAATTTGAAGGGCTGCTTACTCGACTTATGCCGTAACTGGAATTGCGCCAATAACGCACCAGGCCACCCTCCGAATAATGAAAGCAAGTGAAGGGTTTTCTCTGACGTCCTCCAGTTCCCGTTTTGGGCTGCTTGCTTATCCCAAGAAAACATCAGGTAAGTAAATAGACTCAAAACTAAATATGCGGGGATGAGTATCAATAACCCATCAAAAACAACTATCGACGCGCTTGCCGCTACCAAAAAGCTAAAACCAAACAATACTGTAAATGGGAAGCCATTTGCCCCTTCAATCACAACATTTCGGGCATTAAATCGGCCTTTACTATCTTCCTTTACTTCAAACATCACGTTGTCATGTAACGCAGGGCGGCGTCTTGAATTCTTAACCGACGATGCATGAATAAATACTTTAAGCTCACCTCCTAGAGAGGAAATGAAACCGTAACCTTTGTCATCATTCCATTCGATGATTTTACCTTTCATGATCGACCTTCGTATTTAATATCTATCGATTAGCGCTTTATTAAATCGCCGTTAACAGCACTATTTCCAAACAAAGCCACCGTAAGTGCGAAACTAAAAATGCTATAGGTGGGGCTATCTTTAATGCTTATGTGATTGGGGCTTGCTCTGTTGGCTATTGAGCCAACTACACTAAAACCTGACGAGTATTTCTGATGAAGTAATGCACCTGACGTTCAATTTTTGAATTGACCATCTCTAACGGACGACACCCATTTGGGCATGGCATACGAGGTGTTGTACCAAACAACCGACAAATTAATGGTCGCTCTTCATATACCTCACAGCCATTGGGGCCTAAATACACACAGTTATATTCGTCTAAGGCAGCTTCATGTTCAGCGTCAGATTTCACTGGTAGACGCGACATTTCTTCCGAGGAAGTCGTTACTGGCCCACAACAATCATGGCAGCCCTTAACGCATTCAAACGCCGGAATACTCTCGCGTAGGTATGTAATGATTTCTCTATTATTGTTCATCATTATCTTCTTCTCATTTAATACGAGACCATTATAGAGCAATACATAATTAGCTAGAAGTTGAGAATTAACCCAAATCTAAGGTACCTCAGTCATAAAACCATCAGCATAATTTTTATGGATATTTGACGACAGAGAATCCATGTAACCCGATAAATCAGCACAAACTTGAACTCACAACTACGCACCGATTACACCCAACTAAGTTGAGACAGAAAATACATCCACTGACTGTCGGCTGGAGTGCTTTTTAGGCAACAGTTTACTTGGTTACAAATTTGTATTTCATCGTTTTGTTAGGCAATTATCCAAAATCAATTGACCGTAACAAATAATAACCAATGCCCCTATTACACCACCTAAAAGTGTTGTAAATAATGGTATATAAGTCTGTTGATAGGCTAACTCATGCCATTCAGGGTATGAAGCAATGGAAAGGTATTTCCAAGATACAAAAGAACCGAGAAGCAATACAACCCCAGATATTATCACTGGATATTTAGGTGCAGTGATATAGGCAGTAGCAACAACGAGGAATGCTGTAATAAAGCCAACAACAGGCTCAGGCCATAAACCAATAAACTCATCAAAAAGGAAGAAGCCACTGATTACACTAACGACCATTGCTCCAATAGTTGCAAACACCATTATTATCCATGAAATCATTGTTCTACCCTCACTTTCCCAACGAATGAATAAGTCACCGCAGTCGCGCAAAGCCATCAGGATTACGGCGTAAGCGAATCGCAGATGAATAGACAGATAACGATTCACGCGTTATCTGTCAGTTGGAATTATTCTCAAGCTCGCTTTCCAAACTGTACGGGTTCAATACCTTTATTTGTAGGTCTAACAACGACTGTATTGGCAATTAAATCATGCCAACCTTGTTTCTTTCCGCTAAACGCAATCCAAACAAAGCCAAGACACAATGGAAGAATACTTAGGTAATACGCAAGGTACCTTAAAATTGATTTGCCCGTAGAAAGCGCCTGTCCAGTCTCCGCATTCACAACTTGAAGCTTCAAAGCAATTTTGCCTGGAGTACCAGATCGATAAACCCAAAATATCACAGTTGCGATAAAAGGTAATACCCAATTTAATAATACATCCCAGCCGCCTAAGATGAACTCATCTGAATCAAAATAGTAATCACCATATACCCAATATAATAAAGGCATAGTCACCAGTAAGAACAGGAAGGTATCAATCAACGCAGCTCCTAATCGCACCCAAAAACCTGCATACTCTAATTGCTCATTGTCCATAAAATATCCTATCTGTTTTGTTTAAATCACATTACGGCCAAGCGCTCTGTTGAATTGTGATTAATACTACCAACCAAAATGATTGTAAGCTAACGACTGTTCAATATTGTGACCAAATTAATCTGCCGCTGCATCTGATAGAAAGCGAGTACTCTCACTTTTCCAACAAACGACACTAGTACTCTGCGACACATTTTAGTTCTGCTGCATGTTCTGGGAATCTTTCGTGAAGAAAGCACAATGCATCTGTTGGCGTTGGCGTTGCGCATGAGTTTTAGACTTAAGCCAGCAACCAGTGTGTTAATAACTGAGTACTAAAACCTAAACTACTAAAAGAGATAGGTAATATATGCACCGAAAGATTACGTCTTTCACAGACAAGATCCTTCAGAAAGCGTCCTTCGGTGCATATAATTTCAAGCGACTGACATAAGTGACTAGCGTAAGTCGCTAACATAAGAGACTAACGCAAGCGTCTCAACACAACCTGCTGGTCGAGCTCATTCTGATAGTCCGTGTAATCAAGCCCTTGATCAAATATGTACTCAGTGACAAGAGTGCGAATGCATTCAACTAATGTGCTTGCTTGCCAAGGCTTTTCAAAGTAACGGTCGATGCCTGCTGCATTAATCGCATTGATGGTATCAGTATGAGTGGCCTGCCCTGTAAGAAGAATTTTCTTTGTATTCGGAAAGCGGCTGTCATGGAACACGTCAGTGAGTAACTCCACACCCGTTTTCCCTGGCATCACATGATCAGACACGATGACGGTAATGTGTTCGCCTTCTGCGTCAAGTTCATCAATGAGATCAAGCACTTCTTGTGCTGATTCACAATCTTCAATATTCAGCCAACTCGCCAGCGGCTCTAAATCTTGTACCACTGCGCTCAGTACTTCTCTCTGGTCATCGACACAGATTAAATTAAGCTTCTCCATGTTCACCCTCTACTGGTAACTTGATTCTAAATACAGTTTTAGAAGCATCACTTTTCACAATGATACTTCCGCCATAACCCGCCACAATCCGTTTAACGATTGATAAACCCAAGCCCAATCCAAACGATAAACCACCTTTTTTAGTGGTGAAGTTGGGCTGAAATACCTTTCTACGAGTCACCTCGTCTATCTCAGGGCCGTTATTCGTGATCGTAACTAATATTCTTTTCTTACTTAATCTGGTTTGAATTTCTATTGCAGCATCGTCCGAATTCGACATTGCATCACAAGCGTTCTTTACAATGTTGACCCAAATCTGAACGAGCTCTGTTTTCGAGCCTTTAAAAGTCGGCAAATCTGCAGGGCTCAATCGCACAGAGACTCTACGTAACTCACTTTGTAACAACGATAAGGCATGGTTAATGGAGTCGTTAATATCAACCGCTTCTTCGGTGTCAATATCAACTCTGCCAAGTTGTTTAACCGATTTTACGATGCCGACGGTGTGTCTAGATGCCAAACGTAAATCATGTAAATCACAACCCATCTGCCAAAAGCGAATCGCTTCTTCTGGGTTTTTCAGCCAATGTTTTGAAATAACGTCTGTTGCATATGAAGCGTCAATTGGAATCGCCTTTGCAAGAGAGCGAGCAATGTTCTTGTCTAAACCATATTTTCTTTCAAATTGTCGCCCACGTGTTCGCGCTTCTGACGACGACGTTTTCTGACCATGCATTAACCCAAAATCGAAAAATTGACTGGCTTCTGGATGCACTTCTTCGAGCAGATCCATGATGACCGTTTCAAGTCGACCAGATTTGCTATTTACTACACCAATAGCGTTGTTAAGCTCATGGGCAATCCCTGCAGCTAATTGACCCAAGGTCGTCATTTGCTCAGCAGTATGTAACTTCTCTAGCGCTTTTTGTTTCGCTATCGCTTCTTGTGTTGCACGGCGTTGACGACGCGACAACTCGTTGACAATCACAGGTGTGAACTGTGCGGTAAGAGGGCCAAAGTTACGTTCATCTTCTGCAGGCGTGTCTTTATCGATCCACGCTAACTCAACATCGGTTTTAGCAACAACCGTTGAAGATGCTGTCCAATTACCTGAAAAGAAGCTATGAACGCCTATAAAAGCCCCACTACCCGCGCTAAATACTCGCACTTGCGGTGTATTCGCTTCGGAATAAAACCCTTCCAGTTCTCCACTAAACACATAATATAAACGAGTGTTTAACGCTGATTGTTCAATAATTGTGTTACCGGCACGGCACGTCACCCGACGCTCTGTCTGATTAAAATAACGATCGATCAGTGCTTCTAGCTTTTGTTGATACACGTATCGTTATCCTATGTGACCAATTGAATGTAGCACCCACACCATAACAAAACTCAGTAGCACACCAACCACACCCAAAATAATACCGATTCTGGCCATTTGATTACTTTGCACATGACCCGTGGCATGAGCCAACGCATTCGGTGGCGTACTGATTGGCAGCGACATACCTAATGAAGCAGCAAAAGTCACAACCAGAATTAACGTTAACTCACCGCCTAGTGGCGTGAGTGAAGCCATAGACGAACCTAATGCAGCCATAATTGGCATTAACAAGTTAGCCGTTGCGGTATGAGACATAAAGTTTGCCATTACCAAACACAAGAACGCCGCTCCGAACAACACCACATATGGTGAGTAAGCATCAAAAGGAATGCTGTGTACCACGAGCCTTGCTAAGCCAGTTTTATCGAGAGCTAAACCAAGCGCAATACCACCAGATACAAGCCACAGTACGTCCCAAGAAATTTTCTTCAGGTCTTCTTTATTGATGATCCCTGTGAGTGAGAACACAGCGACAGGAATCAGAGCGACGGTATAAGAGTTCATGCCATGGCTTGAGCCCATTAACCAAAGAATGATGGTCAGCGCAAAAGTGACGTACACCGCAATGGCTTTGGGCGTTTTAAGGAATTTACCTTTGATGCTTAGCTCGATTTTCTTTTGGTCAGCTTTGTACATAAAGCCTATTAAAAACCACGCTAACGCCATCATAATAACGACAAACGGCACACCAAATGCCATCCATTCACCGAACGTAATGAGGTTATCGCCAACTAAATATTTAAGTGCGATAGCGTTCGGAGGGGTACCGATCGGGGTACCAATGCCACCAATGTTAGCGGCGACAGGGATACAAAGCGCAAACGCTACACGACCGGGGTCTTTCGGACCAAACACAGCCAGTACCGGCGTTAAAATAGATAGCATCATTGCCGTTGTTGCCGTGTTAGACATAAACATCGAAAAGATACCAGTGATCAACATTAAGCCGAGCATCACAAACTTTGGGTCTTGTCCAAATGGCTTCAATAATACACGGGCTAAGTTTACGTCTAATCGATACTTAGTGGCGGCCATCGCTAAGAAGAAACCACCCAAAAACAGCATGATGATTGGGCTGGCGAATGTCGCCATGATATCGCTGTATTTTAACAACTCACCAAAATGTTCCTCCCCATGCTCAAACCTTAAAAAGATCAGCCCTTTATCCGACAACATCAATAATTGCAGAACGATAATAACAACAGACGTCGCGTAAATCGGGATAGGCTCGAACACCCAGCACAATGCCGCTAATAAAAAGATCGCGATAACGCGTTGTTGAATAATCGTAAGGCCTTCAAATGGAAACGCTGATAGCGGCATTACGAGGATAATGAAAGGAATTAAAATAGGGATGATGTATTTAATATAGGGGCGCATAGCACAAAAACTCTTCCTGAGATAACAACTACTTAGAAATTAGATTTAAAGTTCTAATTTAGTCCGACAACGAATTATCGACCTCTTATCACTATCTCACTATCGGCTAGATCAATGATTCCGTAATCGCGATATCCCCTTTTTCGATTCTGTGCGCTACCTCTACGTTTGTATGTGATTTACTGTTGCAATTAAATTCAGGAGAAACAAAAGGCAAACGTTCGCCTTTGCGTGGGAGATCCGTAAACTTCGGCGTTTGCACCGTTGCAGAGTACTCGCCTAAAACTTTTATCTCAGTTTGGTCTACCAGCTCACTCGTTTTAAGCCACACATTGTCTGATTTAACGAAATAAGCATTCAGATAGTTCGCAGCCAAATAAGCTTTTAAAGAATGAGGTTGATGGATGCTGGCACTGCTATAAAGTGCCTTTCCAATAGTTGGTCGCTTGTCATGTTTCCTCCTTGAAACTAAGACCGAATAGATTTTATTGTTATATGACTAGCGTCTTTGAGAGGTAAATCGACTCAAATGGTTCTCTATAAACTCGATATCTGCACGATAAAAGTCATCAAGAGGAATAGCTGAGGGCTCTAGCCAATAGAAAGTTTGCTGTCTTTCTGCGTCGACCATTTTAGGCTCATCATTGTGATCCGCACTCAAAACTACATAGTGAATTTCACCACCTAAGTTGTTCAGAGCTTGATGAGTACCGAGAAGTTGTAAATCTTTAAGACCCGTTTCTTCCCACAACTCTCTAATTGCGGCTTCGCGCCCCGACTCTCTGGGATCAACTGAGCCTCCAGGGAACTCAAAAACCATACCTTGGCGATGTCTAAAACGCTTTTGGATTAAGACTTTCCCTTCAATTACAACCACCGCCATAGCAATGTTTTTCATCTGAGCTTTCCTTGGTTATTGGTGCAGTGTTCGTGAACAACTTTTGAATATGGTAGAAAACCCCAGCGCCATTTCAGAGCTAGCCAAAAACACTCCGCTACCCATATCTACCAACACAGTGCAAAGGAGCCGTGGTTACTCTCGACTGATGCCCCTAGATATACCTTAAATGAAGTACAAATTACCAATCTGTACACTAAGCGGGTGACAATAGAAGAGGCATTCTGCGGTTTAAATAGTACCAATTAGGGGATCGCAATTCGTCACAACAGAACTCGTTGTACTAAGCGATTGGATATCCTGCTTCTTATTGCGTTGCTCGCTGAAATATTGATGTAGTGGGATGATCTAATTGCAGTACAAGCCAAATGGCATTTTGACTTCCAAGTCAAAAGCATTAAATACCGCCGAGTTCTATCCATACTTTGTCTAGGGAGAGAGGTTCGAAATCATCGGCGATATCAAATTAACGAATTCCAATATCAATGGGGAATGTTCGAATATCAAAGGCTGACACACAATGTAGAGCTGGGGAAATTATGAAGAGCTGGGGAAATTATGAAGAGCTCCATCAGCGTCTACATAGCACGTCTACTACCAAGCAATTTTACTCACAATTGACGTTTTAAAACGAGAAACACTCGGCAAACTGGGATTGCCGAGTGTAGTAAATCGTGTTGATGCATTAGTTAATGCGAATTACAGATGCGGGGACAAATCTCCATTTTTAAGATAATCCATTAATTCAGGGTTAGATCTAACCCCAGAATAAAGAATATGCCCCCATGAGTTTATAGACTTATCTTTAGCCATAGCCATAAAAGAATCAATTTGCTGTTCTATATTGTGGTCATTATCACGCATCATCTTTACAACCCTTAATAATCTGAAATACTCATCTTTAAAAAACTTTGAGTACCTGCCAGGCTTTGTTGCGTAATTAA
>NZ_JBFRKT010000038.1:26205-27111 GCF_041469545.1 Vibrio sp. 10N.286.49.C3 | reverse complement strand
GTGATGACCAACGTGGGCGTGATAGGCAGTGAATGTGTGCTGTCTTGCGTACCCACATTACCTGATAAGTCTTGGTGATTTTTCACCACCAAACCGACATTCAAATCAGACGATGCAGGAACCAGTACATCCCCTGTCCACACGCGGGCATCCGCACTCTTCGTCAGCGAGATGAGCGTGCCACCTAACTCAGCACTGGCCGCTTGCAACGCTTTATCGAACTTAAGGCTGACCGATACGCTTTGACCTATCGCTTGATGCGTTGGGTTAAACGTCGCGTTCGTTAACGTCGGCATGGCTTGCGCGAGCGTAAAGCTTGCGCTTTCGGTGACTGGTACGCCTGAAGCGTTGGTGCCCGACACAATGACGGTGTAGGTGCCGTTCGGTTGATCGCTGATGTCAACGGGACTGCTGCTCCAAGCCCCACCCTGGGCGACTGTCGCAGAGCCACTTTTCAACACAGTATCATTGCCCTGCGCTTTCACTTCTAGGCTAAGTCCTTGGCCATCAAAACGCGTCGATGTACCTGAAAACACCAAACTAGTGGCGTTACTGCCGTCCACGTTACTCACTGGCGTGATGACCAACGTGGGCGTAATAGGCAGTGAATGTGTGCTGTCTTGCGTACCCACATTACCTGATAAGTCTTGGTAATTTTTCACCACCAAATCAACATTCAAATCAGACGACGAAGGAACCAATACATCCCCGGTCCACACGCGGGCATCCGCACTCTTAGTCAGCGAGATGAGCGTGCCACCTAACTCAGCACTGGCCGCTTGCAACGCTTTATCGAACTTAAGGCTGACCGATACGCTCTGACCTATCGCTTGATGCGTTGGGTTAAACGTCGCGCTCGTTAACGTCGGCATTGCTTGCGCGAGCATAAAGCTTGCGCTTTCGGTG
>NZ_JBFRKT010000038.1:0-25378 GCF_041469545.1 Vibrio sp. 10N.286.49.C3 | reverse complement strand
CTGATGTCAACGGTACTGCTACTCCAAGCCCCACCGTTGGCGACTGTCGCAGAGCCACTTTTCAACACCGCATCATTGCCCTGCGCTTTCACTTCTAGGCTAAGTCCTTGGCCATCAAAACGCGTCGATGTGCCTGAGAAGGCCAAATTAGTGGCGTTACTACCGTCCACGCTGCCCACAGGGGTGATGTCCAAGGTTGGCGTAATAGGTAGAGAATGTGTGCTGTCTTGCGCCCCCACATTACCCGATAAGTCTTGGTAATCTTTCACCACCAAATCAACATTCAAATCAGACGACGCAGGGACCGACACGCTCCCTGTCCACACGCTAGCATCCGCACTCTTCGTCAGCGAGATGAGCGTGCCTCCTAATTCTGCACTGGCCGCTTGCAATGCTTTATCGAACTTAAGGCTGACCGATACGCTTTGACCTATCGCTTGATGCGTTGGGTTAAACGTCGCGCTCATTAACGTCGGCATGGCTTGCGCCAGCGTAAAGCTTGCGCTTTCGGTGACTTGCACGCCTGAAGCGTTGGTGCCCGTCACAATGACGGTGTAAGTGCCGTTCGGTTGATCGCTGATGTCAACGGTACTGCTGCTCCAAGCCCCACCGTTGGCGACTGTCGCAGAGCCACTTTTCAACACCGCATCATTGCCCTGCGCTTTCACTTCCAGGCTAAGCCCTTGGCCATCAAAACGCGTCGATGTACCTGAAAACACCAAGTTCGTGGCGTTACTGCCGTCCACGTTGCTCACTGGCGTGATAACCAACGTGGGCGTGATAGGCAGTGAATGTGTACGGTCTTGCGTGCCCACATTACCCACGAGATCTTTGTACTGGTCTACAATCAGAGCCACAGTTAATTCATTGGTATCAGGCACCTGAACGTTACCCTGCCAAACTTTATTATCAGCCGTGGCAGTTAGTGAGTTGATTTGATTACCACCAAGCATGGCCGTTACTTCTTGTGATTTTTTATCAAACTCAAGGGTTACTTTTACATCTTTGCCTGTTTCCTGGTGCATTGGCGCAAATTTCACGCTAGACAGGGTTGGTAACACACCCTCAACCCCCAAAACCAAACTATCCCCTGTGCCGGGGATAGTATTTACGCTTTGATAGCTATCATCATCGACCCGTATCGTGATGGTTTTGTCTTGTTTCCTTGGGGTTATGTAATCGACAGTCCAAGTTATATTGTCTGTCGTTCTCCAAGAAGCCTGCTTCAAAATCCCGGTATCGTTGCCATCACTGGCGTTCACTTTCAAATCCAAAAATTCAAAGTTGTTGACCTCCTCGGTAAAGGTAAACAATAGCGGAATTTCAACGCCACCAGCTAATGGCATTGACGCGGTTGTCGATATCGCGAGTGCTGGAATGCTTGCGGCTTCTACTTTCTGAGCTATTAATTTATCAACTTTATGACCAACTAAATCTACCGCTGTTACTTTTAGCGAGTAGTTGCCCGGTGATAACAGGTAACGTATCAAGTATGGGTCACCGTCATTGGCGGGTTTTACTATCGACTGAGGATTAACAAGGATACCCGTCCCATTATCTGCAGTCGAAGCCACACTACTTATGTTCTTATCTGAAAGGTATGCTCTAACATTCACATAATATTGACCGTTCACAGGAGTCATCGAATCCTGACTACCAGTTATACTTGTGATAACTGGCGCTTGGTAATCAACAATCGATTCAACCCCTTGAGCATTGTAACTTCGATTGAACATGTCAAAATCAGTGATGGTCCGCCCTATAGAGTCAGTCACCGTTACTTTGTACTTATACGGTAATTGGTCATCAACGCCAAAAGTCATAGTGTCTGAGCCTTTAGCAGACACGATTTTTCCAGTAAAGCTAATCGTGCTACCTGAATTAGGAATCAAATCGATAGAATAGTGCGAAGCCTTTACGTTCGCCCCCTCATTAGACGTAATGTTGAATACCTGGCTGTTGTTGGTAAAAACAAGCTTGCCTCCTTGCAAGCTTGATATTCCATCAAAAGCCACTCCAATGGTTGGGGTACTTATATCTATATCGATTGTCTTGTTTTGAGCCCAACCAACATTATCCGTTGCTTCGACATTTACTCGAATTGAGCTTACTCCTTGTAAGTCAGTTTTTGGAAGCTCAAAATAGAGGTGTGAGCTGTCGCCAACGTCATCTTTATCGAAAACATGCTTAGGATTAATCACTGTATACTTAACGCTTGCCAAACCACTGCCATCATCCCAAGCAGAAAATTGAAATCTAATCATGTTCGCATTATCAGGAGATTGGCTAAGAGTTACAGAGCCATCAATATTCGGCTTACTATTATCTACCATTACACTGACTTCATCACTTTTTGACTCACCCCACACGTCAATGACTTGAATTCGTGGCTTGATGATCTGCCCATCAAGCTTATTATCTAATGGAGCAATAAATGTGGAGCAAGAATAACCATTGGCACACTTTGTAAAAGGATAAAACTTTTCAGGGTGAGCATTTAAATTGTACGAAGTACCGTCTAAATTCGCGATGACATTTTCAAGATCAGAATTTTGCCCAACCTTTACCTTAAAGTTCATCTCAAGCGCCTCACCTCGAATAATAGAATCTGCAGTAGGACTGCTAATTATGACATCCAAATCACCTTGGGCTGGTAGTAATAATTCTAAAGCATGGTCCGCCCCTAAATTTCCAGCAGAGTCAGATAAATTCTTAATGGTGTATAAATGTCGTAAAGCCCCCGAAGGAAGAATGTCAGAATACAACTCTGTATACGTACATGTCGTTACGCCCGACGCAGTGTTACAGCTCTTCGGTTCAAAAGGTATATTTAAACGATTTCTCACCAATATAGGCTTTTTACCATCATTGATATTTACACCTGAAAGGTTGTCTTTAAAGCTCAAAGTCAAACTCAGCATTTTCTGACCTTTAGCGTTCAAGCCAACATCACTGCCAGTAAATTGATATGTGTTTTGTTCGACCAAAGGCGCTTCGATATCCATCATATTAAAGCTGAATTTACTTACGGTTTCAGTGCCATTTGTTCCGACTGTTTTTGCTATCAAAACAACAGGAGAAACCGACATATTCACATTCGTTTTGACACCACATTTATAGCTCTCTTGTGGGTTAGTAATAACTCCTGAATAAGCATTGTTTGAGCCATCATTAGGCACCCCGTCAGAGGTGTAATTTTCTCTAACCCAACATTCTAGTGTTTTTGCTTTCACATTCCCTACAGGTGCGAATTCAACATTTAAGGTATCCCCCGCAATATGACTTTGAAAATCATTTGGCTTGGCGATTGAAAGCACAACACCTTGACGTTGCACATTGATACTTTCTGACCTTTCAGTGACGGGCCTTTCTTGGCCAGAGTTATAACGTACGCTGCTGTACACTTTGAATCTAAGCTCATAGCTCCCGTCATTTGATAGCTCAGCGGATGTTAATCTAGCTTGCCAGAGTCCATTTTTCTGAGAAAATGAGATTTTGTTGGATTGCTCACCATATTGATAAGTACCCTCCACCAACGGTATCCCGCTTTGATCTTCAGCATCAATAGTGATAATGATAGGGTCGTTACGAGTAATTTGGTTCTGTCCCTCAGAAGAAACCGGCGTTCCATCTTCATACGTAAAAGTTACCGAATGAATTGTTGGGACAGAATTTTGTACTTTTACCGCATAATCGACACTTGTCGTGTTCCCTCTAACATCCGAGCCTGCTAATCTTATTGTGCGAACGGTGCCATCGCCATCAATTTGGCCACCTAAAGGAACCTTCATATCTTCACCGACCGAGGTACTTGCATCAGAGGCGTTCTCTTTGAAGGTCCAATACTCTAATGTTGCTTTATTAACACCGTTCGTTGAAGCTGTTCCTCTACCATTTAAATCTTGTGCAGATAGATTGAATATATAGCCCCCCACATAATAGCTGTCAGGATCAAATGCATTAAGTTTTAGCGATGGCCCTTCACGATCCAACAAAATAGCTTTCATTTCCGTTTCAGATTCGAACCCATATTCGTCTACAGCTTTAAGATACAAATTCGCCTTGTTATCGTCGCCAATAACAATGTTCCTACTTAGATTTTCTGCAATTTCAATGTCAAAGGGTTGCGTTGGATTTTTGGGGACAATTGAACGTATAGCGGCACCTTGACCTTGCTGCCAGAGTTCAACTTTAGATACGTCAGAATCATCAGATATAGAGTTAAGCTTCACAGTAAAGTTGGAACCAAGAACATAACTTTCACCAGAGTTATTATCTACCACCCATGGTTCAGCTAATTCGATTACAGGTCCCTTGTTGTCAACTTGGAACTCGAACTCACCGCTATTTGTACCCGATGGATAAGAGCTGTCTGTTGCTGTTACGTAGAATAGGTTTTTCTCATTATATTTGAACGCATCTGCCACCAATCTAACCTCAACGTTAGGTTGTGTACCTAGTAAATATGGTTCTGCACTTGCCGCTGGTTCTGTTTCGTAGTGTTTTAAAGTGAAGCGTCTTCCAGACTCTCGCTTCATGTCCACTTCAACCAAACTACCAGGGCTTAAGCTCCATGTTATATCTGGAACCCAACTTGAATTTCCGCCTAAATGACTAGCGATTTTAGCCCCATTGACCACCGGACCTTTTGAGTCTAGCAAAACATTAAATTTAGGCGCATTGGTTGTCTGGCGATTAACTTTATTAGACAAATTGTCTTCAGCATTAACATAAACCGCCCAGCTTCCATCTTCGGGACTAATAATGTTGCCTTCACTACTACATTTACTCCCAGCGCACAGCTTTACCTTAAAATATTTCTCTGTATTACTTGAAAAGTGTGTACTAGCATCATAATCATGAGTAACACCCGTTGCCGAGTTATAGAACGTAAGGCCTCGCATATTCAGCTTATCACCAACGATATCGTCAATTTTGAAAGTTAATTCTTGGACATAATTGGTGTTTAAATAAACACTCTCATCGATAGGTTGGCCGTTCCCATCGCTAGGAGAAATATACGTTGCTAAGGGAAACTCGTTATCAATGTACAATCTTACTGTGTGAGGAGCGTGCCCATTGTAGCCATAGCTATTTTGATGTTCATCCATAGCACTCGTTATAAGTGCGAATTCAACCATACCTTTAAGATCTGAAGACTCCGTATTAAGGGTAAATAAATACTCTTTTTTATAGTTATCACCACTACCTGACTCTTGAATATTCACATCAATTGGGATTCCCGCATTGGGCTTGTTTTTTTCATACCACATAGTAGAAAAAGAGGGCTGGCTCCCCGCTTTTACAACAATGCCAGACGGATCTTCCAAGACAACTCGAGAATCAACGACACCGGCCACGTAGTGCTTGTTTCCGACCCATGTTTCTCGACCATTTTCGATATTCAGGGATGGCTTAGGCGGTGATTTATCAATACTTTCACCCTCGCCCTCAATAACTGATTTGTTATTTAAATCAGGGTTAGCCATTGATATATGATCGGCGTACCTTTGAGCGAAGTTAGCTTCAACACCATATTTAACAGTCATAATGTCATAATATGACTGTGCCAAATCATGCCGATAAGAATCTGAACTAAATTCATAAGAGTCTAGAACTAGTTTTTTGCCACCACTACCAATACCATTTGCTAGACCATCATATTGCAAATCATCGTAAATGGCGGAAGCAAAATCAACAGAGCTACTCAAGAGCATATTATGCTTTTGAGTCAGATCGTAAATAGCTTCCACTAAAAATCTGTGAATATAATTATTGGACAGTTTTTCTGGAATTGAGCTTTTCAGCATCTCATTCGTTGCATATGATACGAGAGTCGGATCAAACCCAAAAAAAGAGTTACTACCATTAGCTAGAGCGTTTTGGACATCGCCTAAAATTTGAGAAGCAACCTCAGGCGTTTTATTTCCAGCCTCAACTTGATTCCACTGAGAGTCAAACAACCCGGTTTGGTATGCCGATAGTTCAGTAATATAAAGTGTCTTGGAGCCATTAAGTTTAAAGTAAGCACCTAAGTTTGTGCTATTTAAGTCAACTTTCTCTGACTGTGAGTCTGGATTTTTCTGCCATTTATAGTAATAGGGCTGTGTATTACCATCAACACCGATTAAACGAACCCGCATAAAATCGTAGTTCACGACATCAGTTGTTGTATCACATCCTGCAACATCAAGAGCTTTGGTTGCTCCATTGCTTTCTATGTGTTGAATCGTGGTGCATCTACCTAACGAGGTAAATTCACCCTTGGGATTTAATCCCTCTAACAAAACATTAGCGCCAATAAAAGGAGTAACGATCGTCATCGTTGGTAAATCAAAACTGCTTCGAAAATACACATCTTGTTCGGCACTTTCATTTTCAGATTCATCAATAGTTTGAATCACTAATTTTTGGCTGGCATTTTCCGACGTTGAATCAAAATTATCGCCCAATATTTCTTTGACGAAGGGAACATAGTAGACCACTTCATTTACATGACCGTCTTCATCCGAAATACTCTCATGTGGAATGTTAGCGCTAGAAGCTACGGTATCTGTCACCTTTTGAAGCACGTAATTATTGTCATTATTTTGGCTAACGTAATATTTTACAACTAACTTAAGTTTTTCGGCACTAGCACCTAACCCTATATCTCCATTACCGTCAGATACCCTTACGCGAATATATGGAATTTTATTTTCTTTTAAAATATTTACATTGAAGTTGCTAAAATCAACACTGGGAATTGAATTTAAAATCCCTTTACTAGCGTAAAGGTAATCGATCTTCAGATAATCACGACTCGAGTTAACCGACTCGGACGTATAAGTATCTTGCGTATAGATATCTTCTTTTGTTACTCGCTCACCATCGACACCAACATTCACGTAATTCATTGGGGCATTCTCAGGATAACTAATCACTTGTGCCGGTACTTGGTCATCACGAGCAACTTCGTGAAGTTTCTTACCAATATTACCTTTGCTATCACTCGCTTTAATTTCAAATGTTGTTCGTGTTACGAATTCACTTGTTGAATATTCTTTACTAAATTCACAGGTATATCCTCCACAAGCAACGACTTCATCCAAGCCACCTTTAAATGAAACAGTAACCGATTCAACCTGTTGCGAGCCTTCCTTTACAATGCCTTTAAGTACATATTCTTTGGTATTATTATTTATTGAACTGCTTGAAGTGACTTCTATTACCGGCGCATAATTGTCCCATTTGAAGTCGACGTAATGACCAGAATTACGCGTTTTAACTAGCTCATTACCCAATACATCAGTGGTATAAAAAACCAAACGTGCGGCGGTGACATTTGAAATATCAGTTTTAGGATCGATTTCCACATTGTCGATGGCTTTGGTATCTACCCTTACTTTTACGCTTGTTTCACGAAGACCCCCTTGAAAATCGTTGAACTCTATAAAACAAAAGTCACTACCCGAAGTTGTCTTATCATCACATTTATTTCCATAAGACCACTCTCCATTTAATTGGTATTCTAGATACGCGGAGACACCTTGAACGCCAATTTCATCGTTTATCTTTATATCCAGTCTATCAACCCCAGCCAACACACCGCGGTCTGTTCGTGACACTGTAGGAGCTTGGGTATCAATTGCAGTTTCATCACGAGGAGGTAAAACACCCTCGGTTCCTGTGCTAGTACCAAGCTCGTTAACTTTATTACTAAACTCAACATACTCGCCTGCATCCGTGCCTGAAACATTTAAGTTGAGATCATTGACGACAATCAGAACATGCTGAGCTAAATCGTTAGTGTAAATATCACTAGAAACTTTTTGCTGACCAAAGGTTAAAGGGGTTACGCCTCCTGACACTGCACTTATTTCCTGCCCATCTAGAAGACCATCAGCAATCACATCTCGATACTGAATATCCGCTAAATGAATCGAAGTGTAAATATCACTTTGAGTTTCACCGTATTTTTGGATTAGGTCGTTCGCAAATGAAGAATAAGCTGTTAACAAGGCGCCATATTTATGTCCTGATGTAGCAAAGCTACTTTGACCGCCTTTAGTTATGTCAATTGGTTTGGTTTCGTTAACATTGAAACCATACATATCATTTATGCTATTAATTGATTCAGATATAGCATCAGAATCAGATGAGCCCTTGCCAATCTTATATTTAGTTAAGCCCGATACGATGTTCGTCAAAGGGGTTATCATTAAGCTCTGGTCACCACCTTCCTTGTAGTTAACCATGGCCTCTAAACGGAGTGTTTTTCCGTTACTAGAAGACACCGTATTTTTTGTTAGAGGGTCAGTATAACTGCCTTCTTTCGCTACGATGAAAAGTGGCATCGATGAAGATTCAAATTCAACCTTATAGTCACCAAAGGCATCGGAAGTTGTACTTGCCAGCTTCCTACCCAAGTTTCCATCCTTGTATTCGAACACCTCTATCTTTGCACCACTTACAGGGGCATCATAAACGTTACCCGAGATGCTTCCTGTATTCCTTGCTGGCGGGATATTATCACCACCACCTTCCCCACCACCACATGCGCTTAAGAAAAGCGATGTAACAATAAGACCTAATGTTGATTTGTGCGTATATTTAGTGAACATAGTATTCTGGCAGAGTATATTTTGTCGCGATTATATTATCGTCTGTAATTTTCTCAACATGACAGAATAACTACTTATAAAGTACAATTTGGCTAAATAAAAAGGTGAAAGGTTTGTTTTTCTATCGTTGAAAAAAACACCCTACACCTTTAACCAGTCGTTACGAAGGAATTAACTAAAACAACATGATAAAAAAATGAATAAATATTATGATCTAATCCCAACTTTGACCCATTAACTGAATTTGATTGATAGATTATGTACTTTAAAAGAGAGCACCATTTAAGTCTAAATGCCTTAAAATCCGGCTATCTGATGATTTTTATCATCATCCCTCTCGCGATATTTATAGTTGTAAGCCATTCAAATATTAATAAAAAACAAATTCCTAACGTAACTAGTTCCGAAAACCGTCCGACCATAACACCTGCTCCTACATCTGAAATGGTTTCAGGTGTAGTTAAATATACTTTTATCAGTTCTGTACTGTCTTCTGGTTTGACGAATAACGAATTAAAATCACTATTGAGTTTATTAGGAGACAATTTTGACATTATCAAATCAGTTAATAACGGTGATAAATTCTCAATAAAAACCCGAAACAACGGAACCAACCACGAATATGTCAGTGCTTTTTACTATTCAGGTAGTGATATAGAATTTTTCGCAATGAGAGGGGCTGATGATAATATCTACAATGAAAATGGCTATAAATTAAACAATGACTATGTATTTCCTCTTCCTCTGCATTTTCGAGTGAGTTCACCGTTCGATTTAAACAGAAAACACCCAATAACCAACCGTATTTCACCACATTTCGGAACAGATTACGCGACCCCTATTGGTACAAAAATTCGTTCACTGTCAGATGGCGTTGTTTTGAAGTCTCGCTATAACCGTTTTGCCGGAAATTACCTAACCATAAAGCATACTGATGGAAACTACGCACGCTACCTGCACCTCTCAGAAAGACATGTTTTGACTGGAGATTTTATAACAAAAGGTCAGATAATCGGTTTGACTGGTAATTCAGGTAGAACAACTGGACCTCACTTACACTTAGAGCTGTCGGTTGCAGGAGTCCCAGTAAACTTTGAACAATATATAAAATCAGAGAAAGGCCATAGCAACCAATTCATATACATGGCTCAAACAGAACATCAACAACTAAAAAGAAAACTTGTTCAATTTATCCAATCAAATCAACCCTCAACATAGGTTTCATCCTGTTATAGCATTTGGTTTCCTTGTTTAGTCGAATCGACCTGATACGATTTAACATTCTAAAAAGACAACCGATTGTTTAAGTTTGGCATTTTCAATTGCGAATTTTTTCTCTGTCGCTGATTTTCGCATCTTTTTGACGGCATTACGTCATCCATAGGTTTTATGGTTCATATAACGATAACTGTCGTGTAGCAGCGACACCGACTTTATCTGCTAACTTAAGCGCTTCGTCTTTGAATTCAGGAGCATGTTTGATTCGTCTTTTCTTGTCGTAATTGCTGACCTCGTTAGTCATTGTACTCACTTAACTCAGTGCCCCAAACTGCTAGTGCGGACATTGTCTTCTCAAACAAAAAACGCCAACATGATTGTCGGCGCTTAGCTTAAAGTATTAATGGGTTAAAGGTGGTCAGCTACTTCGCCATAGCACTCAAAAACTCGGCTTCGAACTCTTCATCGGCTTCTCGGGTTAGGCATTCCACCAGCCAATCAATACTTTGATGATCGAGCTTACTGTTCACCACAAAGGCTTGCTTTACGCCAGACTGACCCAGCTTGGCAGAACCGTAGTTTTTGAATGATTTGTTGCCGTGGTAATGGAGTGATTTAATCGCCTCTGCGTTGGGCTCTGGTAAGGCATCGAGGGTGTTGGCGAGCTGAATCACCAACTCCATTGGGTTCTTGGATGATGAGATACGATACAGAAACCCGCCCTCCACTCTTTGGCGAACCCAGTAATCAAATCCGCTGCAATCCATCACTTTGTCACTGACCAGTGCGGCTTCACTACGATAACCACACGGCTCTACGACAACAGGTGTGTGTTTGAATTCTGGCTGTCCTGATGCAGCATCGGTATGAGGCAAGATCAGGTCACACGGCTTACTGTCTTTGGCAGTCGGTGCGTTCCAATGAATCGGCATGAAGACTTGTTCACGGCGCATCTCTTTGGTCACCACTAGGCGGGCTTGGCACTCCCCTTGTGCGCTGCGTACTTTCACCACCGGGTTAATAGTGGCGTGGTTGAAAGCATCTAGCCCGAACTCTTCCAAGTTCAGTTCTGAAACCGTATCAGGGTGCATGGCGACAAAAGGCTCTGGCGTATGTTCACCTAAACCCGCCGCCAAGCCTGTGCGACTCATGGTGTGCCATTGGTCTCGGATTCGACCTGTGTTCATGATAAGTGGGAATTCAAGGCTGGTATCAGCAATGGGTTTGTCGTGTTCGACTGCAATAAACTGCGCTTTACCAGATTCGGTAAAGAACTCGCCAGTGGTGAACATACGCTGCTCAATGATCTCTGGTTGATATTTTAGCACTGGCCATTGCTGTGGAGTGAGTTCGCCATAGCCTTTCTCATCCAGTTGAGTGAGTCCAATTAAGCATAAGTCACGTGCTTTGCCTGTTTCGTTGCCGAGCGCTGTCATCTCGCAATACTCTTTAAAGATCTCACCTTCGTGGCGATAATCAAACTGATCGTTGAACCCCATTTTTTGCGCCACTTCTTTCAAGATCCACCAATCGGGTTTGGCTTCGCCTGGGCTTGGTAATATACGGCGCTGCCTTGATATACGGCGCTCTGAATTGGTCACAGTACCCGACTTTTCACTCCAACCCTGCGCGGGCAGCACCACATCAGCCAAACGTGTGGTTTCCGTATCGGCAATGCAATCAGACACCACCACAAATGGGCACTTCTCTAATGCGGCTTTAATTTTTTCGCTGTCAGGCAAACTCACGACTGGGTTAGTCGCCATGATCCACACCGCTTTGATTTTGCCTTCATTCATGGCATCAAACAGGTCAATCGCTTTTAAACCCGCATGTGTGGCTAAGCTGTCGGTTTGCCAGAACTCGCTCACTGTTTGGTGTGATTGCGGATCACCAAATTCAAAGTGCGCCGCTAAGGTATTAGCTAAACCGCCCACCTCACGTCCGCCCATTGCATTCGGCTGACCTGTTACTGAGAATGGCCCCATGCCCAGTTTACCGATTTTTCCGGTGGCTAAATGGCAGTTAATAATGGCATTCACCTTGTCACACCCTTGTGTCGATTGGTTCACGCCTTGAGAGTAAATGGTCAGCACCTTCTCGTTCGATGCAAACAAACTGTAGAACTGTTTTAGCTGCTGCTCTGTTAATCCTGTGAGCTCAGGAACGCTTTTGTCGCCCCAGCCAGCTTCGGTATAGCGATATTGGGTTGCAGATCGAATCGATTCAGTAAAGCCTTGAGTGTGGTTTTCTATATAGTCTGAATCTAGCTTGTCGTTATCGTCGAGATAGCCCAATAAACCATTGAACAACGCCACGTCTGAGCCTGATTCCAATGCCAAGTGAATATCTGCAATTTCACAGGTATCGGTATAACGCGGATCTATCACGATAACTTTCAATGCAGGGTTGGCTTGTTTTGCGGCTCTTAACCTTTGGAAAAGTACCGGGTGACACCATGCTAGGTTGGAGCCTGTAATCACGACTAGATCGGCTTGCTCGAGATATTCATAACAGACAGGTACTGTGTCTGCGCCAAATGCTCGCTTATGCCCGACCACGGTTGAAGCCATGCAAAGGCGAGAGTTACTGTCGATGTTGCCACTGCCGATGAAGCCTTTCATCAGTTTATTGGCAACATAATAGTCTTCGGTAAGCAGCTGACCAGAAACATAGAACGCAACCGAATCGGCCCCAAATTCTTCGATGGTTTGATTGAATTTGTCTGCGACCAACTGAGTGGCACGGTTCCAGTCCAGCTCTTTTTTTTGCTCATTCTGAATATGAGCAGGCTGTGTTAGGCGTCCTAAAGGCGTGACGGTATCACCAAGCGCAATCCCTTTAGTGCATAGCTTTCCATAGTTTGATGGATGATCTTTATCACCACGCACTTCTAGTTTTCCTAACGATGTCGGTCTCGCTTCTATTCCACACCCTACACCACAATAAGCACAGGTTGATTTTATCCAGCCGCTGTTTGAATCGGTCATACGTTTCTCGCTCAATTATCCATAATTGTAATAACTGAAACCAAGCAAATAACACGCCACTTAATAGCAGCCGATGAGCCGCAAATATTTTTAATTAAAAACAACAACTTAATTAAATGTAAAATATCAACGCTGAACGAAATCGAACTTAACCAAGATAGAAACTTAATTTTTGCACCATCTTGCGGAAAGTTGCACCACAAACGCTCATTTATATAAATCTAACAAAAATTTCACATACCACTTTAGGGGTAATTACGTACCACCTTCAATTTTTAAATTCCTGAAATATATAGATTAAATTTTATTTAAATGAACAACTCGCAATCTGGCACCCTCCTTGCTCCACTAGAAACCAAGACTTAGAAAAAACATTTTTGTTTTTCTTAATGATTATGAATTGAGTGGAATCTCAACCCGGTATTCATCTGCTAACGACTAGAAATTAGATGCTAGTGATGGTGACGCCGAGAATAAGGAATGGATTATGAGCAAGAAGAAAATCGTCGTTGTTGGTAACGGCATGGTTGGACACAAATTTATCGACAACATCCTGCAATCAGAGAGTGATGAGTTTGATGTTATTACTTTCAGTGAAGAGCCAAGGTTGGCATACGACCGTGTTCAGTTGACCGCTTACTTCAAGCGCGGAAATGCTGATGATTTAGCATTAACCAGCGAAGAGTATTACCAAAGCAATGGCGTCAATTACCTTCTCAACGCGAGAGTCGCTCAACTAGATACTGAAAGTAAGTGCGTTGTGACTGAATCGGGACATACCGAGAGTTATGACACCTTGATTCTGGCGACCGGTTCATTCCCCTTTGTTCCCCCTATTCCCGGTAACGACCAAGAACACTGCCACGTTTATCGCACCATCGAAGATTTAGACGCCATTGAACTATCTAGCAAAGGCAGCAAATCTGGTGTAGTGATTGGCGGTGGTCTGCTTGGCTTAGAAGCCGCAAACGCAGTCAAAAACCTTGGCTTGGAAACCCATGTGGTTGAATTTGCACCTCGCCTGATGGCCGTTCAATTAGATGACGGTGGCGGTGCCCTACTGCGCAGAAAGATTGAAGACCTTGGGGTGCAAGTTCACACCGAGAAGGCCACCTCTGAGATAGTCGCGGGTGAGAACGCTCGCTACAGAATGAACTTTGCAGACGGCACCCACCTTGAAACCGATATGATCGTGTTCTCTGCAGGTATTCGCCCTCAAGATGCTCTAGCTCGCAGCTCTGATATTGCCATTGGTGAACGTGGCGGCATCGTGATTAACGATCACTGCCAAACCAACATCGACAACGTATACGCGATTGGTGAATGTGCGCTTTGGGACAACAAAATCTTCGGCTTAGTGGCACCCGGTTATTCCATGGCGAAAGTCGCGGCTTCGCATATTGTCTCCGGCGGTACGGACGATGCTGCATTTACTGGCGCTGACATGAGTACCAAGCTCAAATTGCTGGGTGTTGATGTTGCTAGTATCGGCGAAGTACACGGCCAAACCGAAGGCGCTCAGTCTTACACCTACAACGATGAAATCGAACAGGTTTACAAGCGCCTGATCATATCGGCTGATGGCAAGAAGATTGTTGGTGCGGTATTGGTGGGTGATGCAGAGGCTTACGGTTCGCTATTGCAAATAAAGCAAAATGACATGCCTCTTCCTGAAAACCCATCAGTACTGATTCTACCTAATGTCGCGGATGATTCTGGCTCTGCAATGGGTGTTGAAGCTCTGCCCGATAGCGCTGTGATCTGCTCATGTTTTGATGTGACCAAAGGCGATATCAAAGATGCAGTTTCTGCTGGCTGCACCACGATGGCTGCATTAAAAGAGACCACCAACGCTTCGACAGGTTGTGGCGGTTGCTCTGCTCTTGCTAAACAAGTTCTGAATAGTGAGCTGAGTAACCTAGGTGTCGAGGTTTCTAATGATATCTGTGAGCACTTTGCCTATTCTCGCCAAGAGCTGACTGACATCATTCGCGTCAACAAAATCAAGACCTTCGATGAGCTGTTAGATTCTCATGGAAACGGATTGGGTTGTACCGTGTGTAAGCCAGCAGTCGGTTCAATTTTGGCTTCTTACTGGAACGATTACATCCTCGAAGATCAACACATAGAACTGCAAGACACCAACGACATCTACCTCGGTAACATGCAAAAAGACGGCACCTACTCTGTGGTTCCGCGTATTGCTGGCGGTGAAATCACACCCGATAGACTGATCGTGCTTGGCGAAGTCGCTAAAGAATTCGACCTTTACACCAAGATCACCGGTGGTCAGCGTGTCGACTTGTTTGGCGCGCAAGTTAACGAACTGCCAATCATCTGGAAAAAGCTGATTGATGCGGGTTTTGAAACGGGCCATGCCTACGGTAAGTCAGTTCGTACCGTGAAATCGTGTGTCGGTAGCACATGGTGCCGATACGGTGTCGACGACAGTGTTGGCTTAGCGATTCGACTAGAGAACCGCTACAAAGGCTTGCGCTCACCCCACAAGATCAAGTTTGCGGTTTCTGGCTGTACTCGTGAATGTGCAGAAGCCCAATCAAAAGACTTTGGCATTATCGCAACCGACAAAGGTTGGAACCTCTACATCTGTGGTAACGGCGGTATGCGCCCTCGCCATGGTGACCTTTTCGCGACCGACCTTGATGAAACCACCCTGCTGCAATACATCGACCGCATTCTGATGTTCTATACACGTACCGCGGATCGCCTACAGCGTACATCGGTATGGATGGAAAACCTTGAAGGCGGCATTGAATACCTCAAGCAAGTCGTGATTGAAGACAAGCTCAACGTTGCTGAAGAACTTGAAGCCGATATCGCCCTTAACATCGAAAAATACCAATGTGAGTGGAAAACCACCATCGAAAACCCTGAAAAAATGAAGCGTTTCCAGCACTACATCAACAGCGAAGAAATGGACACTAGCCTGTCATTCATCAAAGAACGAGAGCAGCGTTTTCCTAAGCCGAGCTTGAGCTCTTCTTCAGATTCACAACGAGATGAAATGCTCACCAACGCAGACCAAATCGAAGTCACGGAAGTTTCGTAAGCCGAATTGACGGTCAGTGAATAAGTAACAACTAAACCCAATATCGATAGTCGACAGCGGGCAGCCCAAGAAAACTGCTGTCGGCTATCACCCTAATTAAATTGATTATTAGTTTTATGTTTTGACTAGGAGAAAGTCATGGAAAATTGGACAACCGTATGCAGCACCAGCGATCTGACCCCAAACGGGGGAATTTGCGCCAAAGTAGACGATAACCAAGTGGCTATTTTTTACTGCAAGCGCAGCGACACGCTTTATGGGCTCTCTAATTACGATCCTGTTGGCAAGGCGAATGTGATGTCACGTGGTATCATTGGTTCATTAAGCGGTGAGCCTTACGTCGCCTCACCCTTATACAAGCAGCATTACCACTTAGAAACTGGCGCGTGCCTTGAACAACCCGATCTCAAGCTCGTGAAATTTGAAGTTCGCAAGCAAGGAGAACAGGTTCAGGTTCTCGCACCGCTTGCTATCGCCAGTTAACTAAACGCCGACATCATCATGCGAACGCTTTATCAGCGTGAGCAATTTCGGCACAGGGTTTAGCCAAATGAATGCGTTCGAATTTCGGAAGTAACGCACGAGCTAAAGCCGGGTAATTTTCCAGATTTAAAGGATTTAAACCATGGATAACACAAAATTTTCGCTGCTTTCATTTACGGGTAAGATGAAAACCTTACACCTAAGTTGGATGGCCTTTTTTATCACCTTTGTTGTGTGGTTCAACTTTGCCCCACTACTGCAAATGGTAAAAACGTCGCTTGGTCTTTCTACTGAAGAGATCAAAACACTGCTTATTCTCAACGTTGCATTGACCATTCCGGCGCGTGTCGCCATTGGTATGTTAACCGACCGATACGGCCCAAGATTGGTCTACTCTTCGCTACTCGCGGTCTGTTCAATCCCTTGTTTTATGTTTGCGATGGCAGACACTTTCATTCAAGCGGCGATTGCTCGTTTCCTACTTGGCTTCATTGGCGCTGGCTTCGTTGTCGGTATTCGCCTTGTGTCTGAGTGGTTCCCACACAATGAACTGGGTACCGCAGAAGGTATTTATGGAGGTTGGGGTAACTTCGGTTCAGCTGCAGCGGCATTTACACTTCCAACTCTGGCTTTAGCATTTGGTGGTGAAGACGGCTGGCGTTATGCGGTCGGTATTACTGGCGTAATGAGCTTAGCGTTCTCGTTTGTGTTCTACAAAAACGTAACGGATACACCAAAAGGTTCTACTTACTTCAAACCGGCTCAAGTAACGGCAATGGAAGTGACATCAAAGGGTGACTTTTTCTTCCTACTTATTATGAAGATCCCAATGTATGCCGCTTTAGCGCTACTGACATGGAAGCTATCACCAAGCAACATCAACATGTTATCTGACATGGCGGTTAACTCGGTTTACGCAGGTTTGGCTGCGCTTTACGTGTACGAAGTATCGCAAGTTTGGAAAGTAAACAAGAACGTATTTAAAGAAGAAGTACCAGAGATTCACCAGTACAAATTCAAGCAAGTTGCGGTACTTAACGTATTGTACTTCGCGACATTTGGTTCTGAACTGGCTGTTGTTTCTATGCTGCCACTGTTCTTCTCTGACACCTTTGAGTTAACACCGGTTCTTGCAGGTATGGTTGCATCGGCTTATGCCTTTATGAACCTAATGTCTCGCCCAGGTGGTGGTTGGATTTCAGACAAATTCGGTCGTAAACCAACACTGCTTATTCTAACGATTGGTCTTGCTGTGGGTTACTTCGCAATGGGTCAAGTAGACAGCACATGGCCTGTATGGCTAGCGGTTGTCGCGGCGATGGCGTGTTCTTTCTTTGTGCAAGCGGGTGAAGGTGCAGTATTCGCAACAGTTCCTCTAATCAAGCGTCGTATGACAGGTCAGATTGCAGGTATGACCGGGGCTTACGGTAACGTGGGTGCGGTAGTTTACCTAACTGTGTTGTCATTCGTGAGCTACCAAACCTTCTTCTTAGTGATTGCTGCAACAGCGGTACTTGGCTTTGTAACTCTACTGTTCATGGAAGAGCCTAACGGTCAAATTGCTGAAGTGAATGACGACGGTAGCGTGACCTTGATTAACGTATCGAGCTAACCACTCATTGAATCGGGAGTAGTACCAAGGTGTGTTTCACCACTTTGGTACTACGTTCAAAGGCTCTGCATTCGCTAGAGCTTTTGTTCTTTCTCAGATGTGCTCTCAAGCAAATGAGAAGACGGCCAGTTAAGAAGAAGACCAGTTATGACAATTTCATTCAGCCAAGGGCAAGTCGTCACGCCGGAATCCAACAACCAGTTAACGCTTAAGTTTGGTGGTTATTCGAATCAAGGCGTACGTGATGAAAACCAAGATGCCATCATTGTAAAACACCCTAAAACTCGCGCAGAGCAAGAGTTGAAAGGCAGTGTTGCCTGCGTAGCAGACGGCGCGAGTTGCAGTGAACACGGCCAGAAAGCCAGTCACACCAGCGTGATGCAGTTTATAGACGACTATTACGCGACTCCCCAAAGCTGGAGCATTCAGCGTTCGGCGCAAAAGGTCTTAACCTCACTCAATTCTTGGCTCTTCAACACGTCTGTTTCTAATATCCATCCCGCACAACAAGTGAACCACAATGCCCTCGTTTCGACGTTCAGCAGCGTGATATTAAAATCGAACACCGCACATATATTCCACGTTGGCGACAGTCGCATTTACTTACTAAGAGATGGTGAATTACGCCAACTGACCCGCGACCACACCCGTAAGAATATCGGGCAGAAGCATTACTTAACACGCGCCTTAGGCATGGATAACCAACTCAACGTTGACTATCAAACCCTGCCTATTAAGAAAAACGACTGCTTTATCCTCACTTCGGATGGTGTGCACGAGTTTGTCTCGCCCAACACATTCAATGAACACATCGATAAGCCTGGAGCGGATTTCGAATACGCAGCACAGACCATCTGTAACACCGCTTTAAGCCACAACAGTTCAGACAACGTGAGCTGCTTGATTGTGCAAGTTAGTCATCTACCTAAGCCTTCGCTCATCGAGTTCCATGAAAAACTGGCTAAACGAGCCATTCCGCCCGCTTTAAAGCTCGGACAAAGTATCGACAACTTTATGGTGCTTGAGGTGTTGTATGCAGGCTCTAGAAGCCATGTGTATCGTGTGATGCAAAAAGAGACACAAACCGAGTTCGTGTTAAAAGTCCCTTCCGTTCAATATCACGATAGCCCGTCGCAACTGAGAGCTTTCTTTAATGAACAATGGGCTGGCATCTTGCTGAACAATAAGAAGGTAATGAAGGTCTACCCGACGCCAGAGAACTCGCAATTTTTATATCAAATCTGCGAATGGGTAGAAGGCATCACGCTAAGACAATGGATGTACGACAATCCAAAACCGTCACTCAATGAAGTACGCGACATACTAGAAAAAATCACACAAGGTATTCGAGTATTACAACGCGCAGACATGGTGCACCGAGATTTAAAGCCCGAGAACATTATGCTTCAACATGATGGTGAGATAAAAATCATCGACCTTGGCGCTGTATTAGTCAGAGGACTTGAAGAGGGAGAGCTCGCAGACAAAGACGACACTCCATTAGGTGCGGTCAATTACATTGCACCCGAGACCATCAAACATAACACCGCGACCACCAGCTCAGATTTGTTCTCTATCGCTGTGATCGGCTATGAGATGCTAACTGGTGAATTGCCCTACTCTGAAATGACCGCACAATCACTTAAGCAATCTCGTCATCATCAGTGGGAATACCAACCCATCACTCAAAAACGAACTGACTTACCAAGCTGGGTGGATTTGGTGTTACAAAAAGCCTGCGCCGAATCGCCGAGCGAGCGTCATCAAGTGTTGGGGGATTTTGTGGCAGACCTTTACACGCCAAACCAAAGTTTGGTGAAAAGCAAAGCCAAGCAACCTTTGATAAACCGAAATCCAATCCAGTTTTGGAAGGTGTTGGCTTTGTTGCTCGGCATTGTTGCCATTGTAGAGTTGGGCTTATTGCTTGGTTCGAGTTAACTCCAAGTTCGAGCTAAGTGTCCAAGTCTAACCTAGCTTGTTTAAACTAACTGGAATTAGCCTCGTCTCACTAAACTTCTCGGCACGAGTTCAATACCCGCTTGGTAACGCTTAGCGGATGCATTTAACGCCAAAGCAAAAGCGCTGTCGGCAATTACTTCAAACTGCTGCGGCAGTGAATGGACTTTAAAAGGCAAGAAGTCGAGCAGTCGGTTATCACCAAAGGTTGCCAGTTTTACTTGATTAACCAGCTCTGGTTTTTCAACCATTACATCCAACACACCCTCTAACAAGGTGTAAGACATAGTCACAATCGCATCAGGAACCGTGCCTTTTGCAATCCAACCCTCAAAAACCTCTCGCCCAGATTCCCTATCAAAGTGCTCACCATAACCCACAACCATCGGCTTGTTTTCTGCGAGCCCTGTTTGTTGAGTATGTGCTTTATTCGCAGCTTCAAAACCTAGGTGACGTTCGCGTGAGATATTTAGATCAGGAAGTGCGCCTATCAAACCAACACTATGAATATTGTCATCGAGAATCGAATGCGTCAGTTCAAATGCGGCTTCGAAATCTTCACTGAGTACGCAAGCAAAGTGCTCATCATCTAACGGACGGTCAATTGCGATCACAGGCGTTCCTGAGTTTTGCAACTTTAAGTAGAACTCGTTGGCGTCTGGCATTGAGCTCGCAACCAGCAAGGCATCAATACGACGACTTACCAAAGCTTCAGCCACTTTTCGTTCTGTTTCAGCATCATCATCAGAACAACCAATCAATATCTGGTAGCCCACTTTGCGTGAATTCTGCTCTATCAATTTTGCCAAACGCGCGTAACTGCTGTTTTCCAGATCCGGAATAATCAAACCAAATGAACGGCTATTACCAGCGCGCAACGACGAAGCGGCGTGGTCTGGACGGTAATTATACTCTTCTACAACCGCCATGACTTTCTGTTGAGTCTTTTCACTGATTCTGTATTTCTGCGCCTTGCCGTTGATGACATAACTGGCTGTGGTTTTCGATACTCCAGCCAACTTAGCGATTTCATCAAGTGTCATATGAGTGACCTGTATTTTGTGCGTAGGATCATATAACGAATGATCTGATCCCTGGATTAGTTGAATTATATGCTGAATCGATTCAGTATAAAAGCTGAAAGGATTCAGCAAAATCTGAAAAGTGACTTCAATCATCCTTTTGAATGAATCGAGCGTCATTTGTTGTTAATAAGCTTTCGTTATTTAGCTTTTCGTTATCCACGAATCAGACCGAATTAACGACACGCAGCAAAACTATTTTGAAAATCGAAATTGGCTTTGCTGAATTTTTTTACACTGAATGCTGAACCGATTCAGCTAAAGTAAAGCAAAGAGTAAAGTTCACTAATTCTTGCTCTAGTTGGAATCGTAGCGACACACAAATTCTCAAGCGATACGCTAAAGAGGCACCATGCTTAAATTATCAAAATCTGACATCACTCTAGGCCAAACGGCCAATGATAAGTTCCAAGCAATCCAAAATATTGCAGGCGACCTAACAGCCAAAGGCTTAGTTGACTCTGGCTACGTTGAAGGAATGCTGAACCGTGAAAACCAGAACTCTACGTTCCTTGGCAACGGTATCGCGATTCCTCATGGAACGACTGACACTCGTGGCCTAGTGAAAGAGACAGGCGTTGCGGTACACCACTTCCCTGAAGGTATTGATTGGGCAGATGGCAACCGTGTTTACGTTGCGATTGGTATTGCCGCTAAATCTGACGAGCACTTAGGCATTCTTAAGCAGCTAACTAAAGTTCTGGCTGCTGACGGTGTTGAAGAGAAATTAAAGCAAGCAAAATCAGAAGACGAAATCATCGCCCTACTTAATGGCGAAGTTCAGCTAGAAGCAGACCTAGACGCTTCTTTAGTTCAGCTGCTGTTCCCTGCAAGCGACATGATTCAAATGTCAGCAGTGGCGGGCGGCCTACTTAAGAACACAGGTTGTACAGACAATGCATTCGTTGCTGACTTAGTAACAAAAACACCGACTCACCTAGGCCAAGGCTTGTGGTTGTTGGGCAGTGACAAAGGCGTAACTCGCACTGGCGTATCTTTCGTTTCAACAGCGAACGATTGCGAATACGAAGGCACACCAGTTAAAGCATTGGTGGCATTTGCTGCTTGTAACAGCGCTCACCAATCTATTCTGGCAAACCTAAGCAAAATGGTTTTCGAAGGTAAACAGCAACAACTGTTAACCGCTGACGCAGCACAAGTGATTGGCCTTCTAAAAGGTGAAGCGGTTTCTACAGCTTCTCAAGACGATGACAACTGCGCGGTATTCAAAATCAAAAATGCACACGGCCTACACGCTCGTCCGGGCGCAATGCTAGTCGCTGAAGCGAAGAAGTTCGAATCAACTATCCGCGTATCAAACCTAGATGGCGATGGAAAAGAAGTGAACGCGAAGAGCTTGATGAAAGTAATCGCGCTTGGCGTTAAACACGGCCATCAGCTTCAGTTTGTTGCTGAAGGTGAAGATGCAGTTCAAGCACTTGAGTCGATTGGCAAAGCTATCGCTTCTGGCCTTGGCGAAGGTTAAGGAATCGATATGTCTGATAAACAAATCAAAGCCGTTACCGTAACCCTAAACCCTGCTCTGGATCTGACAGGTAGCATCGATGTGCTAAACGTAGGTTCAGTTAGCTTGGTGAACAAAAGCTCACTGCATGCAGCGGGTAAAGGCGTAAACGTAGCAAAAGTACTTTCAGAGCTTGGCGCTAAAGTGACCGTAACGGGTTTCCTTGGTCGCAATAACGAAGAGCCGTTCTGCCAACTGTTTGAACAGATGGGCGCAACTGACCGCTTTATTCGTGTCGACGGCGCAACTCGCATCAACGTGAAGTTAGTAGAAGAAAGTGGTCAAGTTAGCGACATCAACTTCCCTGGCGTAGCGGTAACACCGATTGCCATCGAGCAGTTTGAGCGCACTCTATTCGGATTAGCTGAAGACCACGAATATTTCGTGATTGCAGGCAGCTTACCTCAAGGCGTTTCACCTATGTTATGCGCATCGTGGATTCAGAAACTTCACGATATGGGCAAGAAAGTGTTGTTCGACAGTAGCCGTGATGCACTTAAAGCAGGACTCGATGCACAACCATGGCTGATCAAGCCAAACGATGAAGAGCTATCTCAGTTATTCAACGCCGAACTAACTACACGCGACCAATGCCAACACGCAGGCCAAGCCCTAAGTGAAAAAGGCATCGATAACATCGTTGTGTCACTTGGTGCTGAAGGTGTGATGTGGCTTAACCAAGGTGAGTGGTTACACGCTCAACCACCGCGCATGCAAGTAGTAAGCACGGTAGGTGCAGGTGACACATTAGTCGCTGGCCTATGTTGGGGCCACATGCAACAGATGCCAAAACCAGAACTTATTCAATTCGCAACCGCCCTATCTGCTCTAGCAGTTTCACAGGTAGGTGTGGGTGTAACCAGCCAACAAGAGCTGGATTCAGTACGACAAAATATCCAATTACAGGCGCTTAGTGCTCCAACTAGTCAGTTAGACACAAGTAAATAGGACAAAGGGATTATTATGAATATTACCATCATCACAGCTTGCCCAAGTGGCGTAGCAAACAGCATCATCGCAGCGGGCTTGTTAGAGCAAGCTTCAAAAACACTGGGTTGGAACGCCGCTATTGAATGTCAATCTAGCGTATTACCTAACTCTCCAGTATCACAAGACACGATCGACAGCAGCGACGTTGTTGTTATTGCTGCCAACACAAAGGTTGATAAAGCGCGCTTTGTTGGAAAAAAAGTGTACCAAGCAGCTATCTCTGAATGCACAGCCAATGCAAAAGCATTTCTAGAGAAAGCGATAGCAGAAGCAACGGTACTAGATGCTTCTCAAGTTGAAAGCACTGTTGAAGTGGCCGGTACTTCAGCAAACCCTTCTACAACAGCAAGTACAGGCAGCAAAAAGATCGTAGCGATTACCGCTTGCCCGACTGGTGTTGCACACACCTTTATGGCTGCTGAAGCGCTGGAAGCAGAAGGCAAACGCCTAGGTCACCAGATCAAAGTGGAAACTCGCGGCTCTGTAGGTGCGAAAAACCAACTGACAGACCAAGAAATCGCAGACGCTGACCTCGTTATCATCGCAGCAGACATCGATGTTCCACTGGATCGCTTTAACGGCAAAGCGCTATACAAAACGACAACAGGTCCTGCTTTGAAGAAAACAAAGCAAGAGATGGAAAAAGCATTCGCAGAAGCTAAGCCATACCAGCACACAGCGTCTTCTAATTCAGCGCCTGCTGATGAGAAGAAAGGTGTGTACAAGCACCTAATGACAGGTGTATCTCACATGCTTCCTGTGGTTGTTGCTGGTGGTTTGATCATCGCACTGTCTTTCGTATTCGGTATCGAAGCGTTTAAAGAAGAAGGCACATTAGCAGCAGCATTGATGACTATCGGTGGTGGTTCTGCATTCGCACTGATGATTCCTGTTCTTGCTGGTTTCATTGCATTCTCTATTGCTGACCGTCCGGGTCTGGCTCCAGGTCTAATCGGCGGTATGTTGGCTAGCTCAACAGGCGCAGGTTTCCTAGGTGGTATCGCAGCGGGTTTCATTGCGGGTTACGCAGCAAAATTCATTGCCGACAAGGTTCAACTTCCACAATCCATGGAAGCCCTCAAACCGATTCTGATCATTCCGTTTATCGCGAGTTTGTTCACTGGTTTGGTCATGATTTACATCGTTGGTGGTCCAGTTTCAGGCGTGATGAGCGCAATGACAGACTTCCTAAACAACATGGGAACGTCTAATGCGATTCTTCTGGGTGTGATTCTAGGCGCAATGATGTGTTTCGACCTTGGTGGTCCAGTAAACAAAGCGGCTTACACGTTCGGTGTTGGTCTATTGGCTTCACAAACTTACGCACCAATGGCAGCAATCATGGCAGCAGGTATGGTTCCGGCTCTAGGTATGGGCCTTGCAACTTTCCTAGTGAAAGACAAGTTTGAAGCAGGCGAGCGCGAAGCAGGTAAAGCATCATTCGTTCTTGGACTATGTTTCATCTCTGAAGGTGCAATCCCATTCGCAGCGAAAGACCCAATGCGTGTTATCCCAGCATGTATGGCAGGTGGCGCACTAACGGGCGCTCTATCAATGATGTTTGGTGCACAACTAATGGCTCCACACGGCGGCTTGTTCGTACTGCTAATTCCTGGCGCTATCTCTCCAGTACTTATGTACCTAGTGGCGATTGCAGCAGGTACAGCAGTAACAGGTTTTGGTTACGCAGCTCTTAAAAAGATGAGCAATTCTAAAGTGACTGCCGAGGCTTAATCCCCCTACTCTGTTTAGCGGTTAAGGCTGACGAACAGAGGCTCTTGATAAAACAAAGGCTCCTCATTTGAGGTAATGCCGATCGTTTAAGAAGACTTGAACGATCTTGCAGTTA